>JBGPYG010000281.1:0-5651 GCA_041493085.1 Pyrinomonadaceae bacterium
CCAACGTGCGCGACTTCTTCAACGCTAATGCCGGCGGCCCGCAAACAGTAGCGCACGGACTCCGCGGGGAAACCTGCGCAATGCTTGACGCGATTGAATCGCTCTTCTTCAACGGCCGCTACGATTCGTCCGTCTTTGATTAAGGCCGCGGCGGCGTCGCCGTGATATGCATTAATACCCAGAATGATCATTTGATCTTATCGCTCGTTCGTAGGCGTCTGTTAGAGTTGGCACGATTGCTTCCCAAGTAAATCTCGTAAGAGCTACTTCCCTGCCACGCTTGCCCATCTCAAGGCCAATGCCTGGATTTTTCAAGATATGGCTTAGACCCAAAACCAAAGCATCTTTATCGTCTTCCGCTACGATACCCGCCTCAGATTTAGTGACCCAACTCGCCAACGCAACCTTGTCACTGACTATCACCGGAGAACCAGCAGCCATTGCCTCAATCACCGCCACACCAAAGCTCTCATGCAATGAGGGAAGGATAAACACATCGGCATCGTGATTTGCGGCGACAACTTCCTCCCTCGTAAGACTGCCGGTAAAGACAACTCGATCGCGAATTCCCAGTTCAGCAGCTAGTGCTTGAAGCTTCGATAGAGAACCACGTTCATCAGGGCCCGCTATTACCAGAACAGCGTCCTGCAACTCAGAGCTGACTTCAGCGAAGGACTTCAATACCAGGTCCGGCTGTTTGCCAGGCGCCAAGCGTCCGAGGAACAAAACCATTCGCTGATGTGGACCAATAAGGAAGCGTCTGCGAAACGTTCCCTTTTCCGGTAACTCGACATAATCCTGCAAGGCTACACCCAGCGGAATCACGAAATCCGGGCTATGGTAATTGAATAGTCTGGCGCTCTCTCGCTCTTCTTCACTTGTAAACCACATTGCGGCGGCACCGTTAATCGTGCGAGCCTCAATGAAATTCGCATATAGACTCTTCTTTAGACGCTTTTGGGATAGTGACCACTGGTCCAACATACCCGCGGGCCTCAGGACATAAGGGACATCAGCGCCGCGACATGCGCGCGCCGAAGCAAAGGTTGGATAGTTCCATAATGTATGTATGGTGACCAAATCCGCCCAGCGAACCTCATTACTCAAGGCTTTACCAAGCTGAGGAGACCAGTGCCAGCTCTTGACGCGGCAGGGATAGATTTTGATTTCGAAGCCGGGAATGTTTCCATTCTGTTCGTATTTATCATCAGTGCTGATGAGTCGAACATCCAACCCGGCTTTGGCTTGTGCAGCGGCCATTCCGAGAACCGCATTGACCGGTCCACCATACTGTGAGGAAAGTGTTGGTATGACGTGTAGCACTCTCATGATTTCACGCGCCTGAAGCTGACTCGCGATTCTCAGCAATCCCATCGTGGGGCTCTAATGATTCCTTGATTACCATGAGGGTCTTCCCGGCAATCGTTTGCTTCAGGCGGTCGACCTTTGTGAAGGTAACTTTAACGAGATCGGGATGTACCTTGCGAAGCCGGTTCCGAATCTCCTCGACCTGCGTGTTCGCAAGATTTGCAAGAGCCGTGTAATGAATGCTGATATTGGGACCACGCTCAAGAACTTGATATCCGTTTATGGACGAACAGGATCGCACCGCATGCGTGAAAGCCTCAGAATGTATGACGCTCCCGTCGGGCAGTGAGACGAAGTCGTTGCAACGGCCAATAACTCTTTTGAATGTATCGACGCCAAATTCATAATCCAACGAGCCATCCGCCAGCTCCACGTCGTCGCCAATCTCGTACCGAACCAGGGGAAGACATCTTGGATACAGGCTGGTTATTCGAACCGTTAAACCAGTGTTTCCCAAGTCTGTCCGTTCAACCTCAACGAAATTAGACATCCAAAAAACACGATAGTTATTATCAGGATGAGTGTGCGCTATCAGCGAAGTTTCAACCGAGCCATACTCCATCGCGACAGGACAATTAAACAAATCCTGTAGCATCGCTGCGCTATCCTCGGCTGGAAACGACTCTCCCGTTGCGATGACAGCTTTCAAACCAAGTGCGGACAGATCCTTTCGCAAGCCGTTATTCAATCGAGCAAAGAGGTACAAGGCAACGCTGTAACCAATAATGTAGTCCGGCCGGTATCTAATTAATTCTCTCGCTGCTGCGCTCAATGCGGCAGGTTGCAAATCGTAAGCTGAAAACCGACGGTATCCCAGGAGTCGATCGTAGAGCTTGCGACGCTGTGCGTTGATATATCCGGACACTCCGGAGCCTAGTAGATGACTGTGTCCCCACAGCATGAACAGTCTTGAACTCGGTGAAATTCCGTACCAGCTTCGACCGAGCCAGGTGTCGTATTTGGTTGCACGTTCTTCCGAATTCCAAGACGGAATCGTGATTGGTTCTGCGGTGGAGCCGCCAGTTGCTCGAAGTCTATCTGGAGCTTTTTCTAAACTGGACAGCGCTTCATGGTGGGCCTGGATGGTCGCCTTCGTCATGACCGGCATACGCGCAAGGAAATCCTGCCACGAATGAAATTCAGAGGGCAGGTTGAACTCAGCACTAAGCCGCTGAAAGTAGGGGACGCTTACACGTATCTTCTGCCACTCGCGGTTCCATGCTTCCAGCTGTAAGGCCAGACGTTCATCTCTGCCGAATCCGGAGTTATATGTTTCGGCACGCTTTGCAATGTCTTCAGCGTATGTCCTTGAGCGAACGTATCCCGCTACACTCATTGCGACCACCCAAAGTAATTCTGCCAACCTCGTGCTGGAAGAAATTGTCTCGAGAGAATTGGGCCAACATCGCTCTCGTTAACCTGTCGCTGATTGAAGAATATCTTCTCCCTTGTGGGATCCGAGGCGCCGAGTGAGTATTTCCCGTCAGCAAACGCTTCTCGCACCAGCGGTATTGACTTCGGCTCGAATCCCATCAGACGGGCCGCGATCCAATCACCAATCGCCACGTTATGACTAAACAGGAGCACGCGGCTATCGACCGGCGTCGGCGCAAGCGGGCCTTCGCCTTCACCGCCGACGATTCCGTCAATCAGGGAGAGATGCTTTCGCTGGATGGAGGTGCGCAGGAGCCCGGATGAATCTGCATAGTGAAGAAGTCGAGCAACGTCGAGCGCCATACGCCAGGCAGTGTCATTGCCAGACCAACTCCCGGCGGAAATGCCGCCCGTTCTTTTTAAGATGCGCTTCAGCGATTTGTCCAAAATCTGAAACGAACCCTGAAGTGGCAGGCTCGCGTCGCGAGTTTGGAGCCAGTCGTGATAGCCGGACATCCAGTGCCGCACCGTCGAATTCGAGGGATACTCATCACCGCCGCTTTTCGCGCTTCCGAAGCGATGATGAGCCAAACAATCCTTATGACCTACCGCACCAACATACCCCTTAAGATTGCACGTGATGCCAACCTTCTCGTGCGTCTTCAATTTTGGAACGCTAATAATGACGTCGGAATTTAGCACAGCGCTATTTATGACATAGCGATGCTGACCGTTTGTATGAAACGCTTCGGTACGCCGTGGATCATAATCCAATACTCTGAAACGTTGGTGGTGGTTAGTCCGCGTTCCCAGTTGAGACAAAAGACTATCGGCGGACAAATCAATTTCGATCCCGTCGCTGGTTGGTACGTCGGCCTGCTTCTTATTTGATCGCCCCAGGACATCAGTTTCCATCACCAGGAGGCGCAGGTCCCTTGCCTCTACAGATTCGCCCACACGCTTGTAGAAATCCAAAACCACAGAGGCTCCAGTGTCGTCCAGTACTTGCGGCCATTTGCAGGACTGCAAGGCTGCGTTCCCGAAGCTGACCTTACCGCCTGGACCAACCGCCAAAAGCACATAATCAATGAGAGCGCGCAAAACTGAACCGTGGGTGCACTTGGCCCAGAGTTCGCGGCTGGATTCCTGTTGACGGCGATGAAACACAAAATTGCAAAGTAGAAACACACGACTCCCTGGGGAGATTAGATCTCCCAGGGGGTTCCACGCGGCAGTTCCGAAGCGATCCTTGTCCAGACCCATTTGGCTGAAGGATTCGCGAACCATCTCGTAAACCAAATTTGGTTGCGTCGCCACCTGGTCGTACTTGTATTCGGGATACCGTTCGCCAGGGGAGTAATGCTCGTCCGGTGCAGGATAGGTCGCATCGGCACGATGAATAATTGATACAGCCATCCTATTGTCTACCTTGAAATTATCTAGCGGGATTTCTGTCAGCTAACACGGCATCAGGAAGTTCACGCCAGCGCAACTGTTTTTGGAGGATTCCAACAAGGGTTTCCTTGAAATGAGAAAAGGTGAATCGTTGACTCAATCGTTGTTTGCCGGCCGAGCCCAACATCACGCGCAAGCCGGGATCGCTGCATAAACGAGTAAGCGCTGCGCTCAGCTCCGGAACATTACCGTACTCTGTTAGTAACCCAGTGACACCATCATCAACCACCTCAGGCGAGCCACCCGACTTCGCCGCTACAACAGGCTTGCTGTACTGCATTGCCTCAAGATAAACGAACCCAAACCCCTCTTGAGCACTCGGCATCACAAAAACATCGCAAGAATCATAGCAGTGACGCAATGTCTCTTCGTTCACAGTCCCCAAAAAATGAACGCGCTCATAAACTCCGACGTCCCTTGCGAGCTGTCTGTGTCGCTCCAAATCTGTACCGCTACCAATAATGATGTACTGCACGCTGGGAACTTCCTGAGCGACAGCAGGCAATGATTCGATGACGGTATCAAAGCCTTTTCGCCGCTCAGCCGCATCAAGACGACCGACCGATAGGAGTTTTATGCCCGGCGGCAACGCGTGGACATCGGACGACGCAATGCTCTTGTTTGCGGTCCACTCGAGAGCATTCGGTAACACAAAGGTTCGCTCCGCTTTCACGCCATTAATATTCACTGCTTGTTGATTAGTGTAGTTGCTGATTGAAATTATGAAGTCGGCTCGCTGCAAGGCCCATCGTCGAAATAACGGGATTCTTTCCCACACTTCACAACCATAAATGAAAACGCCAAACCGCATTTGCGGCCGCAAAAGTTTAAGCAGAAAACATAACGGCGCGTAGTTGAGATGTCCGGCCAGGATCACTTCGACGCGTTCTCGAGCGACGATACTCCCGGCTGCTCGCGCAAACTTGAGGCGATTTCCTCCGAACGCGACAATTTCCAAGTTCGGACACAGCGAAGCCTCGCGGTCAATGTCCTCAGATCTATCCATAGCCACCAGAACACGACTGCTTGCGTCAAAACTGCTAAGAACCCTACAGACGAGCCTATTGTAAGTAGGTATGCCTCCGTAACTACCGAAGCTATTTGTTTGCAAGCTGAGAATCATTGGTTCTCTCTTGGGTAGAGATAAAGATCAGTGCCCAAAGACCTCGAAGGGCCGCAACTTGAGGTTCGAAATCACGAATTAAGTGCTTTGTAGGAAACGGAAGGGCTCAGCTTCGTCTCTGACACCTGGCTCCTTGGTGCAGACTTGCAAAACGCCCACACCAGAACCGAACCAGCCACAAGATTCTGCACGATTGCGCCAAACATTATCTCGGCGCTCGAACCGATGCCGTTAAGAAAGAAAACAAACGTCGTCAGAAAGATTGCCTGTCCTCCCACACCCGCCCGTGGCGACCCAAACACGCGCTCAAACACCGCCAGGACAAAGCCTA
>JBGPYG010000355.1:0-4425 GCA_041493085.1 Pyrinomonadaceae bacterium
AGCGCGATGATACTTCCATTGCAGATTTCCTTTCGCAACATGAAGCCTTCCGAGGCTGTTGAGGCTCGTGTTCGCGAGGAAGTAGCGAAGCTGGAGACTTTCTACAAGGGGATTATGCATTGCCGTGTCGTGGTTGAACTTCCACACAGGCATCACACGAGTGGCGACCTCTATCACGTCCGAATTGATCTGACGGTACCGGGCGCGGTGTTGATAGTTAAGAGGGAGCCCAGTCTGCAAACATCTCTGCGTCAGGTTGATACTGAAAAGCAGTCTAAGAGTTATGAAGCCCACGCAGCCCACAAGGACGTATTTGTAGTCATTCGAGATGCTTTCAAAGAAGCGCGCCGGCAGTTGCAGGACTATGCGCGCCACGTGCGCGGTCAGACCAAAGCGCATGTTCCTCAGCCGAGCGGCCGCGTGAGTAAGCTCTTTCCCGAAGAGGGTTATGGTTTTCTCGAGACGGCTGACGGAACCGAGATCTATTTTCACAAGAACAGCGTGCTGAACGACGCATTCAATCGTCTGACAATTGGGAAGAGAGTGACGTTTAGCGAGGAGTTAGGTGAAAAGGGCGCTCAGGCCAGTACGGTCAAAGCAGTTGGATAACTTAGAGTTTTGCATTGATCAAGCTTCTCGTCGTGAGAGCAGGATTAGGGAGGACTGAAATGAGATTGAGATCAACATTGAATCCAGAGGAGCAGCCTGATCTGGTTGAAGGACCCACCACGTATCGTAAAGGCCCGAACCAGTCAGAGCTAATCTGTGGAGTCTGCGGTGGAACCTACTACGTCGATGACGTGACGTTCCAGCAGGCGATGACCGCAATGGAAGAGACATTGGATAATCCTTTTTGTTGCGATGATTGTGAAGAGGATTACGAAGAGATAGCTCATTAAAAAAGGCTCACCGGGATAAGGTAGCAGGAGGCACCTTGGAAGGCGGAAGGTGGATCATGAATCGAGGTATGAGTTTGTTGGGGGCGGCAGGCTTGGGCGCAGGGTTAATGTACTTGTTTGATCCCGATCGCGGCAAAAGGCGCAGAGCATTGGTGCGCAACGAGGCCGTACACATCAGCAGGATTGCAGCCGATGCGGCCGGCAAGACCCGCCGCGACGTTCGCAACCATCTACTCGGGGCTTTTGCGGAAGTCGAGTCGTTGTTTCTCAAAAACGGCCCGGTCTCCAATGATGTTCTGGAGGCGCGAGTGCGTTCAAAACTTGGCCGCGTGGTTTCGCATCCGAGCGCTGTCGAGGTGAAGGCGGTCGATGGGTTGATAATTCTAACTGGTCAGATTCTTGCCAATGAAGTCCATCCCCTGCTTGACTCTGTTGTTTCGATAAAGGGAGTGGAAAACATCGAGAACCGCCTTGAGGCTCAGGAAGGGGCTGACGATATCCCAGCGCTCCAGGGCGGCCGAAACCGACAGGGTTCGCGTTTTGGACCTTTAAAGACCAACTGGTCCCCGACCACGCGGCTGGTCGCAACTGCCGCTGGAGTTGGCCTTGCGATTTATGGCGCCAAACGTCGCGGTGTCGTCGGGTCTACAATCAGCAGCGTCGGATTGGGAGTACTCGTGCGAGCGCTCACGAATTTCGAAACTGGCCGGCTGCTCGGTTTAGATGGTGGACGCAGTGTGATTGATGTTCAGAAGACAATCAACATTGAAGCCCCACTCGATCGCGTGTTTACCTACTGGTCACATCCTGAGAACTTCCCGGACTTCATGTCTCATGTTCTGGAGGTAAGAAGAATAGGTGACGGACTCTATCGGTGGACCGTCGGCGGCCCGGCTGGGCTAAGGGTGCAGTGGGACGCGGGGATCACGGACCTTGATTTCAACAAGCGATTGGCGTGGAAGAGTTTGCCGGGCGCGGTAGTCGGTCAGGCCGGGGTCACGCAATTCAGCTCGAATCCTGATGGCAGCACTCGCATTGATGTCAAAATGAGCTACAACCCACCGGCAGGTGCTCTGGGCCATGCGATCGCCGAGCTGTTTGGCGTCGATCCCAAACACGAGATGGACGACGATCTAATGCGCATGAAGTCGTTTATCGAGACGGGAGTGCATCCCCATGACGCCGCCCAACACGCTTATATGACACAAGGCGACTGCGTTCCCTGAAGAGTAGCCAGAATTTGCTCTGCTCTGACGATGTGCATCAAAGGGGCCCCCATTAACTCAGCAATTCGTTAGCCGAAGTGTGGAACAATGAAAAGGATGCGAATGGTCCGAGAATGAACCCGGTGCCGAATACCGGACAAAGTATCTCGCTCCGGCTTTCGGGACCGGTCCTAACCGAAGAGGGTTTCGGAATTCATCGCGAAACACTCCCACGCACTTCGTGGTGAGAACCGGCGGCTTCATCCCTTAACGCAGATCATCGGTACGACCTTCGCTACCTTCTTTGAGAGCCCTGCTTGATCGGCCGCATCGACCACGACATTTACATCCTTATACGCGCCTGGCGCTTCTTCAGCGACGCCGCGAAGCGAAGGACTCTTGATGATGATCCCTTGGGTCGCGAGATAGTCAACCAATTCACGTCCCCTCCATTGTTTTGTTGCCTGATGGCGGCTCATGCGCCGGCCGGCGCCGTGACAGGAGGAGCTGAAGGAGCGTGCTTCGCCCACTGAGGTGCCGACCAGAATGTAAGAAGCAGTTCCCATCGTGCCGCCAATCAGAACCGGTTGACCAATAGACTTCAGTGCGTCCGGCAGATCTGGATGGCCGGGACCAAAGGCTCTGGTCGCGCCCTTGCGATGAACGAAGAGGCGTTTCTTCTCGCCATCAATTGCGTGCTCTTCAACTTTGCAGGTGTTGTGCGAAACGTCATAGATCAGTTTGAGATTCGCTTTGGGAAGGACCTCGGCGAAGGCCTGACGGACCAAATGAGTAATGACCTCACGATTGGCGAGTGCGCAGTTGATGGCCGCACGCATTGCTCCGAGGTACGACTGCCCCAGGTCTGAATTGATCGGCGCGCAGGCAAGTTCACGATCAGGAAGTTCGATTCCGTAGCCTTTTGCAGCCATCACCATGCTCTTCAAAAAGTCGGTGCCGATTTGGTGTCCGAGGCCGCGCGAACCGCAGTGGATGCTGAGAACCGCTTCGCCCTCGCGCAGGCCAAAAGCAGAAGCGGCCTTCGTATCGTAGATCTCCAATACCTTCTGCACTTCGAGGTAGTGATTACCTGAGCCTAACGTCCCGACTTGGTCGCGCTGCCGCTTCTTTGCCTGGTCTGAAACCTCTACCGGCTTCGCGTGTTTCATCTGGCCGTGCTCTTCGATGCGTTCGAGATCCTCTCGCAGACCGTAACCCTGCTCGACTGCCCACGCTGCGCCGCCGGTCAGCATTGAATTCATCTCTTCGACACTGAGACGAATTTTTCCGGTACTGCCAACCCCGGCGGGAATCACGCGATAGAGTTTGTCAGCGAGCGCTTCCTTGACCGACTCGATGTCTTCCGCAGTTAGTCCAGTAGACAAGGTGCGAACGCCGCACGAGACATCAAATCCCACTCCGCCGGCGGAAACCACACCACCTTGGTCAGGATCGAAGGCGGCTACGCCGCCAATGGGAAAGCCATAACCCCAATGCGCGTCAGGCATCGCAAAAGATGCTTTCTGAATTCCGGGCAGCATCGCGACATTGGTCACTTGTTCGTGAACTTTGTTGTCCATATCGCGAATCAATTCCTCGCTGGCGTAAATGATCCCGGGCACCCTCATCCGGCCAGTCTTTGGGATTTGCCACGCGAAATCTGATTCCCGCTTTAGTAATGAGGTATCCATAACTTTCACCTGTGCCTACGGCACTAGAGAAGCCCTACACATCCACCACACACTGAGCCAACCAGTTTCCGCTTTCATCGGGGGAAACACTTAAGGCGGTGTAGGTCGCGCCCTTAACCTCGACGGCAGGCTGGTGCCGTGCAACATGCACCTTCTCTCCCCACGCCTTCCCGTGGAGTCGTTGCCCGTCAATCCCAACTTCAAAGCGACTGAACAGCATATTTCGCGTCGCCATTTCATAGACCAGCGCATTCAGCCAGTCAACAAACAACAACTCGGCGTCGGGAGCCTCGCAAGTAATTTCGACAACTTCATTCTCTGTGACGGTTTTCGGATCGGTAACGACGGCGGTCAGCGCAAGGGCAGCCTGTTCGAAAGCCTCTTCCTTAGTCATGCCGAAGCCGCGCACACCCATGTCGGCCTCGTGAGCAAAATGTTCCCAGTGCTTGTAAGCCACATTCATTTCCAATTGATTAGTTCAGGCTTTCGGTTTGCAACGAGCATGCCTCATCAGGGCTGCCATGTATTTCGCACTTAGACCGGAGACTCACAATAGGGGCTCGGATCAAACCGGCGGATATTCGCTCTTTGACGCAATTCAAATGCGTAACTTTGCGCAGTGCAGAACCA
>JBGPYG010000056.1:0-13509 GCA_041493085.1 Pyrinomonadaceae bacterium
CGAAAGGCTCTGGAAGCTCGCCTTCCCGCGATTGCCGTGGTCAATAAGATTGATCGCCAGGATTCGCGGCCTGAAGAAGTAGTCAATGAGATATATGAATTGTTTCTTGATCTCGATGCGACTGATGAGCAGATCGAGTTTCCCATTCTCTATTCCGTCTCGCGTGAGGGAATCGCTAAGCGAATATTGACGGATGACTCCAAGGATCTGCGACCTTTATTTGATCAGATCGTGGAGACAATTCCCGCCCCGAAGCAGATAAGAGACGACTCCCTGCAGTTACTGGTGGCAAACCTCGACTACAGCGAATACGTCGGTCGGTTGGCGATTGGACGAATCTTTTCAGGAGAGATCGCCCTCGGCGATCAGGTGTCGGTTGCAAAGCCTGATGGCACTTTCCAGAAGGTTCGCGTCTCCCAGTTGTATGCTTTCGAAGGTTTGAAGCGAGAGCCGGTTCAGCGCGCAGGATTCGGCGAGATAGTAGCCCTCGCCGGCGTAGACAACGTTGAAATCGGGGACACGATAACATCGGTTGATAATCCCCAGCCTCTGCCGGTTATCGCAGTCGATGAACCGACGATCTCGATGATTTTTGGAGTTAATAATTCTCCTTTTGCGGGAAAGGACGGCAAGTACGTCACCTCGCGTCAGGTGAGGGAACGGCTGGACAAGGAAATCCTGGGCAACGTCGCCATACGCGTGGAAGATACTGAATCCCCGGAACAATTCAAAGTCTCCGGTCGAGGCGAATTGCAGTTATCGATACTCATCGAAATGATGCGGCGCGAGGGTTATGAGATGCAGGTCTCCAAGCCTGAGGCGATTACACGTGTGAGCGATGGCCGCACTCTCGAACCAATCGAGCAGGTTGTGATCGATTGTCCGGAAGAGTTCATTGGCGTGGTCACAGAGGCGGTCGGACGTCGCAAGGGCCAGATGACGAAGATGGTCAATCACGGCACTGGGCGCGTGCGGCTTGAGTTTGAAACACCCTCCCGAGGGTTGATTGGATTTCGCAATGAGTTTCTGACTGAAACTAAAGGCACCGGGCTGCTCAATACGTTGTTTCTTCGCTGGGGCGATTGGCAGGGAGTTTTGCGCGGGCGTTCGACGGGGTCACTGGTGGCCGACCGAACTGGTGAAACGACGACCTACGCACTTTTCAATCTTCAGGAACGAGGGACTCTCTTCATTCGTCCCGGAACAAAAGTCTATGAGGGAATGATAATAGGCGAAAATGCGCGCGCCGTTGATCTGGATGTGAATGCTATCAAGGAAAAGAAATTAACAAACATGCGCGCCGCCTCCGCTGATGAAGCGATGCGTCTTGTACCTCCCAAAGAGCTCTCGCTCGAGCAGGCGATCGAGTTTATTGGCGATGACGAACTCGTGGAAGTCACCCCACAAAACATTCGCCTGCGTAAGCGGGTGCTTCGTCCCAACGAACGACCAAAGAAAAAAGAGGCCTGAGACTCAGAACTATGAGTTCCAACTTCTTGAATGCTTTAGCCGACACCCGCCTTTATCCACTTACAGATCGACGCCTCTCAGGGCTCTCACACGCTGAACAAGTATCACAGCTAAGCGCCGGTGGAGCGACCCTAGTGCAATTGCGAGAAAAAATTCTTTCTCCGCTCGAATTTTATCGGGAAGCGGTGGCCGCCTTACAGGTCGCGCGCGAGCGAGGCGTAAGGATCATAATCAATGATCGGGTTGACATCGCGCTGGCGCTGAAGGCCGACGGTGTTCATCTTGGCCAGGATGACCTGCCACCTGAGGCCGCCAGACGACTTCTCGGTCCTGGCGCCATCATTGGCTTTTCAACACATAATATCGAACAGTCACGCCTCGCTGCAAAAATGCCGGTCGACTACATTGCTTTCGGTCCGATCTTCGCGACATCCACAAAGGAAACGTCTGATTCTGCGGTTGGTATTGAGGAATTGCGCCTCGTGCGCCAAGCGGTCGGCACCATCCCGCTCATCGCCATTGGCGGAATCTCGTTCGAGAACTGCCAAGACGTGGTGTCTGCGGGTGCGGACGCCATTGCTGTGGTTAGCGACATCTGGATCCCCACAGGACAAGCCGTCAGTCAGACAGAACGCCTCCTAAAGCACTTAGAATCTGCGTTTTCGTAAAACAATATATTTTACTTGCGTTTAACCAAGTTATGCGCGAGAATCCTTAGGCCAATAAGGGTCGTGCCGCTTGGCGTCCCGCCGATCCCCTTTCGCTCCACCACAGCCTTCTCCCGGGAGTCCACAAGCTAATGAGCTTTTTCGATCTGCCACCCATTATCGAGCGAATGTTGCTCGTCTCAGATAAGATCAGCGACCTTAACTTCTCAGTTGGTCAGCTTCCCCAAGTTGAAATAAATGGGAAACTCACGCCCGTACAGCCTTTGGGGATGCAAAAGCTTACGCCCTATCAGACTGAGATCATCGCGATGGCTCTCATGCAGGGGAATCCTGATGCGGCCGAACGACTGGCACGGACTGGCACAGCGGACCTCAGTTACTCACTCCCGTCGCGGGCTCGCTTCCGCGTGAACATCTTCCAGCAACGTGGCGTCTATTCAATCGTTATGCGTGTTATTCCCACTGACATCCCCACAGTGAAATCGCTCGGCCTTCCTCCGCAACTTGCCGAAATCGCTGACTTGCGAAACGGGCTGGTCCTGATGACGGGACCAACGGGTTCAGGCAAGAGTTCTACTCAAGCTGCCATCATCGATATCATCAACGAGAAGAAGCATTACCACGTAATCACCATCGAAGATCCGATCGAGTACCTCCACTCGCATAAGAACTCAACGATTAATCAACGTGAAGTGGGCCACGACATCAAGGATTTTCCTTCAGCGTTGCGAGCGGCGCTGCGACAGGCGCCTAAAGTTATCCTCATCGGTGAAATGAGAGACTTCGAAACCACCGAGATCGCTCTCGAAGCCGCGGAGACCGGTCACCTGGTTCTTTCAACCCTGCACACCATAGATGCGTCCAAAACCGTTGATCGAATAATTGGTCTCTACCCCAAGAACGAAGAGCCTGTGATACGTACTCGTTTGGCGCAAACATTCCGGTACATTATTTCTCAGCGCCTGATTCCGCGAGCGGATCAGCGGGGTCGAATTGCCGCTGTTGAAATCCTGCGCTCAAGTCCGCGTACGCGTGAGTACATAGAAGCCGGTGAGGCGGACGGAAAGTCGCTGCTGGACGCGATGCGAGATGGAAAACTCGACGGCATGCAGGACTTTGACACCGTAATCAGAGACTTAATTGAAAGAGGCACTATCTCGCTCGAAGATGGCCTCAGCTTTGCGACAAATCAAAACAATCTACTCCTGACTCTGAAAGGAGTAACGGGCGAAGACTACATGCAACGCGAGGGCAATGGTATTCCCATGTCCGCGGCGTCGGAGCGGGGATCGATGCTGAGTATGATCGATTAGTTGGCGCCCAAATTCGAAACTCAACCTCCTTTTGAACCTGCCATGACTATAGTTTGCCAAAAATGCGATTCGCGGTTGCAAGTCGATGAAACGAAAGTTCCGGCGCGGCCTTTCATTATTCGCTGTCCGAAATGTAACAGCAGTGTGGACTCTGGCTGGCCCAGCCCAGCACTAGAGCAAAGCGCGACCGGCGTTGGGGGTTCGCCTTCCACTGACGATCCGCGATTCGATCAGCCGACTCCGGCTCCGCTTTTTGAACTAGAGCCAAAAGGCAATGTGGTTAGCGCCGAAGGGTCTGCAACTGAAAGACTAGCCGAGTTGTTGTCAGGCCTGGTTAACCACCCGCCGGTCACTGGTCGTAGTCATCCGAAGGCTCGCCCCTCCTGGGATCCGAGGAAAGCGTTGGTCTGTGTGCCTGAAGAGAATCGGGACTTAGTCGCGCGCAGCCTTGCGGAGAATGGCTACCAGGTTTTTGTAGCTCAAGACACGCGGCAGGCCGTCGATCGCATGCGCGAAGACCAGTTAGCTGTAGTGCTGCTGGATCCTAGCTTTGATCCAGCGGAAAAGGGGACCGTTTTCGTGACACGCGAGGTCAACATCTTGAGACCCGCACAGCGTCGCCGCCTGTTCTTTGTTTTGCTGTCGCCATCGTTGCGTACGATGGATTCCCACACGGCCTTTCTAAACAACGTTAACGCGATAATCAATGTCAACGAAATTGGGGAACTTCCGAAACTCATTGAGCACCGCGTGCGTGAGTACAACGAACTTTACAAGGAGTTTAATAACGTGCTGGGTGTTCCGGCGTTGTAGTTTGATCAGACTGCTGCCAAGCGGACTGACCCTGTGGAGATCCGGGGTTCACAATCTGAGCAATCCTTATTTAGGGCCACGCAAGTGGCTCTCTTGTTTTACGGCCGCAATTGACCAGGTTGCGAGCGTGTTCAGGGTTGACTCAAGGATTCCTTAAGGTCGTGTTTCCAAAATCTTGGTTGCTCGAAGAATATGGCCCCGTGCAAGAATTCCGCTTTGCGCAAAGCCAAGTCTGTCTGGAAAAGTCTGCCATGTGAAACGTACGTTCTTATGCGCTCTAAACTCATTGTCGTTTTTGCTTTCTTCGCTTTTAGTGATTGCAGGTTGCAGCACCAACACGACTCAACCACCTGCCAATGGTTCGCAAACGGCTGCGCAAACCAACGCTTCTCCAGACACTACCTCAAGCCTCGCAAGCCAGCCGGGAAGCCCGCAGGGGCCCGTTGAGACTGCGCTGGTCAAGCCCAAGGTTGATGCCTGTGCATTATTGACCAGCAAAGAAATTGAATCGGTTCAGGGCGAGGCGACTAAGGAAACCAAACTAACTGGACAGGCCACGGGTGGGTTCAGCATTTCGCAATGCTTTTTTTCCCTCGCGATTTTTATTAATTCTGTCAGTCTGCTGGTTGCGCAAAAGGGAGAAGGCGCCGGCGCTAACGATCCGAAAGAGTTTTGGCGTGATACTTTCCATAGAAAGAAAGCGGAAGAGAGGGAAAAACACCGGGACAAAAAGAAAGGCGGAGAGGCGGAAGAAGAAGGGGTTCCTCCGCAAAGGGTCCCAGCGATCGGTGATGAAGCTTACTGGGTGGGCAGCCGCGTCGGAGGCGCTCTTTACGTGTTGACGGGAAACGCCTACGTTCGTGTCAGTATCGGTGGCCCAGCTGATCAGGCCACCAAGATAAAACGATCGAAAGCCCTGGCTCAGAAAGCTTTGGCTCGTTTGTACTAAGGCAGCGCTTCACAAAAATCAACAAGTTCTAGAACCTTTTATAGCGCCGGGTGTCAGACACCTCTGTCGCACCCCTGTCTAATTTGCTAAGCTTAGCCCGCCGTAACCCTCCACGCCCGGAGCTTCAGAGTCCATGAGTCCAAACAATTCAGCAGCAGACTTCAAACTGTCGCCGGCCACGATTGCGGTCCATGGAGGAGAACGGACGGACGAACAGCAATTCGGCGCGGTTGTTTCTCCCGTCTTCCATTCTGCAACGTTTGCTTTCGAAGACTTTGAAGAAATGCGCCGGTACGCTCGCGGCGAATTGCCCGAGGCTTATTTCTATTCGCGTTACGCAAACCCGACGGTTGCGGAGGCGGAAAGAAAAATTGCGGAACTCGAAGGCGCGGAATCTTGTGTCGTTACCTCCTCCGGATCAGCCGCCACCTTCTGCACGCTGGCTACGCTCTGCGAGGCGGGCGACGAAGTGATCGCTTGCGATTCGGTATATGGCGGCACGGTTAAGGTCCTAACCAAAGTTCTGAATCGGTTTGGAATCCGTTCGCGGTTCATCACGCTCGATGAAATCCCCGCCTTGCCTGAAATTGCTGGAGAACGATCGCGAGTCTTCTGGTTTGAGTCTCCGGCTAATCCGCTAAACCGCATTGTCGACTTAAAACTGGCGGTTGAAGTTTCCCGAAAGGCCGGGCTGTTTTCTGTTGTCGATAACACCTTTGCATCTCCTGTTTTGCAGCAGCCCATTGCCCATGGCATTGACGCTGTCATGCACAGCGCGACAAAGTATTTGGGCGGGCACTCGGACTTAACTGCGGGAGCGCTTGCGGGAAGCAAAGATTTCATCGACCGTGTGCGGCAAATTTCGGTGATGGTGGGCACGACGCTCGATCCCGCGGCCGCTTATCTTTTATCCAGAGGTATGAAGACGTTGGACGTGCGCGTGCGTCGCTCCTGCGACAACGCGCTGCTGCTGGCGCAAGCGCTTCGGCAGCATCCGAAAGTGGCTCGCGTTTACTATCCCGGACTGGAGGACGATCCGAGCCATGCGCTTGCGAAGCGACAGATGAAAGCGTTCGGCGGAGTTGTCGCCCTAGACCTGGTTGGCAGCGAGCAGGAAGTTGAAAAGTTGTTTGATTCCCTGCGTCTCGTGCGCACAGCTCCCTCGCTCGGCGGCGTCGAGACGCTGGCCAGCTATCCACTGTATTCATCACACGCGGGTTTCTCTGACGAACAACTCAAAGCGGCCGGCGTCTCAGCGGCGACAGTCCGTTTTGCCGTGGGCATTGAGGCCGCCGAAGATATAATTGCTGATGTCACCCGAGCGCTCGATAAGATCTGACAATATTCAGCAGAGGAACTAACAGAAGCTCGATCCATTCTCGACGCCCTTAGCGTTTCATGGAAATCAAACTCCTGCTCACGCTGGATCTCCGCGAACAAGCCGCCTTGCAAGCCGCGCTTGTCACTCACGGCGCGCCGGACGCGCTGGTTACGCTGGCGCTGACCGGCGCCTGCCGCATTTCATCCTTCGACGAGGCTCGTCAACTTCGCAAATGGCTCGCGGAGGCACGCACGGCTGGTGACACTGACTTTGCCTCCCTCCATGTTATCGAGCGCGCGCTCGTAGACTTTGGCGTTTGACGCGCCCCTCAACGAACTCAGCGAGAGACGCGATGACGGAAATGCAATTAGGCTATGGCAGAGGCTCGCTAAGTTTCACGTTCGAGGAAAACCGATGCCAGGTGCTGGCGGGAACCTCACGCGACGAGAAACCTCTGACCGATGTGGAGATTGGCGAGGCCTTGAGTGCGCCAATCCAATCGCCCCCTCTTGAAGATCTCTTTTCGGCGGGCGACTCGGTACTGATCGTCGTCTCGGATGCCACCCGTGCGACCGCGAGCGCGCAAATTTTGAATCTACTCGTGCGTCGCCTGATTCAGATCGGAGTTTCACCGGCGGATCTGGCAATCATCTTCGCCACTGGCATACATCGTCTCGTCACGCCTGACGAGAAGGTTGAACTCCTAACACCCTTCATCGCACAGCGCGTCAAGACAATTGACCACGAAGCTTACGATTCCGGAGCGATGGTCTCGTTAGGGACGACCGACCGCGGCACCCCGGTGGAAGTCAATCGCGCACTCAAGGACTTTTCTCATGTCGTCATAACCGGCGCAATTGGGTTTCACTACTTCGCTGGTTTTACCGGAGGTCGCAAATCCATCTGCCCGGGACTAGCTTCCGCACGCACAATCGAGGCCACACACATGCTCGCGCTTGATTTTGACACTGGCGGGCGCCGCAAAGGCGTCGGCACGGGCCTCTTGGATGGCAACGCCGTCCACGAAGAATGCGAACGGATTGCCGCTTTGATCGAGCCGTGCTTCAGCGTAAACAGCGTGGTTGACGAACGAGGCCGGGCGGTTCGCGTTTATGCGGGCGAATGGCGAGCAGCCCATCGCGCGGGTTGTCAGGAATATCTCTCCGACCATATAGTACAGATCGAGACCAGGCGCGAAATCGTGATCGCCAGTTGTGGCGGCTCTCCATACGACATCAATCTCATCCAGGCACATAAGACGCTCGATATAGCCGCGCACGCGTGCGTTGACGGCGGCACGATTATCCTGTTGGCTGAGTGTCGTGACGGCCTGGGACAGCCCGGTTTTCTGAAATGGTTTGAACAGAAAGACTCGCGCGCCCTCGAGGCTCGCCTGCGTGACTCTTACGAAGTAAACGGACAGACTGCCTGGTCATTGCTGACAAAGGCTGAGCGCTACCGGATTCACTTGGTTTCAGAATTGCCGGATGCAGACGTTCGGCGCATGCGAATGACCCCGGCGGGCTCTTTGACTGATGCGGTTAATCAAATCGCTCGCGAGCCTGAAGGTTTCATCATGCCGCACGGGGCGCGGTTCCTACCGCGCGCATTGGTTTAGGCTGTAAAGTCTGTCGGAGAAAACTAGCCGGGCTCGCCGGATTGAATTGCTTATGCTCGCGTCTCGGAACTAGAATCGAGACCCCAATAGTTTGGATAAACTTAGCAGCTCAACAAGGAGACGGATGCTCATGAGAACGATTCTGGTTGGCGCGGTGCTTTTAGCAAGTTCCCTCTGCGTAGCGGCTCAAGAACCAGCGGCTGGTTCGATCGAAAGGCGCGTGGCCCTTACGGACACGGCCGTAGCGTTGGACGGTAGCGGGGCCCCGGCACTCGAAGCGACCTTGAAAACGACAGCTCTCAACGGCGCAGAGGACTCGCCTGTAACAAACATTCGTCTGGTAGTGAAAAACTCCAGCAGTGTTTCCTACACATTCGTTTCCGGGTTGGTTACTTTTTACGATGGCGCTGGGGTACGTTGCGGCGAAGGTTTATTCAAGGCGGATGCGCTTGCGGTGGGTGAGGTGTTTGAGACAGACACGCCGGGGATTCGCATCCGCTGTGCACCGTCAACCTGGCGCATAGTCGCAAATAACCTGCTGCCGAGAGTTTCCCCGAGCGGACCAGTTTCTGCCAGTACAACGGCAAGCCGTTCGGCCTTGAATCTGGTTATTAGCGTCGACGGTGAGGAGCACCCCATTCAGCTGGATAAGCCTATGGTGCTGAAATTTGGAGCTGCACAGCGAACGATTGTCTTGCGCGAGGCTCCCTAAGGGAAACTCGTTTGCTCCTTGACCACTGGGGCTTGGAGTTTTAGGATGCATTGACAAGCTCGAACTAACCAGAAGGCAGGGAAGTCTTATGGCAGAGAACTCGGAAAATAAGTGCGCGCATCCCGCGTGCGATTGCCCGCCCGAAAAGGGCAGCAAGTACTGCGGCGAGTACTGCGAAGAGGCCGAGAAGTCGCACGTGATGGAAATAGGTTGCAATTGCCAGCACCCCGGCTGCTAACAAATCGGAGACCCCGCAGAGCAAATCCTCGGAAGCTCTACCCCCTTAGCGCTCACCTCGAACTGTAATTACCATTTGCAATGAATTTGCAAGCACAGCAGCAGTAACCACGACAGCGGTTGAAAATAATGAAGCGGCGGCGCGAGTGATCGTGTCGCCGCTTTTTTATTAGCTAAGCAGACTTTGTAATGCAAACTGTCAGTCTACGTCCTTACCTGACAACTGGAGCGAGAGTAGACCAAAACAAGAGCGCGTAGACGTGCGTTTTGCTGGCACGGCGCGGCGGGGTAAAGTAATCATGGACGAAACAATGCTTGCCACTCTTATCGAACTGCAACGCTTGAAACGCCTGGAGCGCACGGGTTGGACCCTTCGTGGTCAGCCCAATGGAACCGAGTCGGTGGCCTCGCATTCCTTCGGCGTTGGCGTCACCGCGATGATGCTGGCAGATGAAGTTCAGGCGCGGGGCCTCGAGGTTGATTGCGAACGCGTCCTTAGGATGGCGCTGCTACACGATTGGGCGGAAACGCGCGTGGGCGACCTGCCAAAGACCGCTACCAGCTATTTTGGCGCTGGCGCGAGAAAGACAGCGGAGACATTGGCCTTTGCGGACATCGTGAGTGGAGTGGGCGCTGCCGAGTCGGAATATAAAACTCTCTATCAGGACTACGAACAACGCGACGGCCTCGAAGCACGGCTGGTTAAAGCCGCAGACGTGATCGACTTATTGGTTCAGGCTTATGCGCTCGAGCAATCCGGGGCAAAAGGGCTTGATGAGTTTTGGCAGGTCGCAAACGACTGCGACTTCCAGCTTCCCGCGGCGGCGCAGGAAGTAGTTAGAGAAGTGTTACAGTCATTACTGGACGCTCGCAGCAACATCGAATAGCAAGACAGCGAACTAAAGGGAGCGGATGCTGACAGTTGTTTTCGGAGCTATTACCTGGCAGAGCGTGTTGCTTGGGGTTCTGTTGTTCCTCGTCACCTTCACGATAAGTCTGGCCATCGTTTCTTTCATCATGGTCAAAATTCCACCCAATTATTTTCAGAAGGATCATCCGCGAAACTTGTGGTCTGACCGGCATCCAGCCGTCCGCTTCCTTGGCGTCCTCGCGAAAAATGTTTTGGGCGTGGTGCTGGTGGCGCTTGGGATTTTGATGTCCATTCCCGGCGTGCCGGGGCAAGGGATCCTAACCATACTGCTCGGAATAATGCTGCTGGATTTTCCGGGAAAGCGCAGCCTGGAATACAAGTTGGTCAGTCGCCCACCGGTGCTTAAGGCCATTAATAAACTGCGGCACAGATTTGGCGAGCCAGGCCTGGTGCTGGAGTAGTGTCAGGCTATATCGCTGCCTGCTCTCGCTGGGCCCTTGCAAATTCCGCCACGAGCTTGTTGCGGTTGGAGACAAAATGCTGCATTAGTGAACTATGAAAAAACGGTGCGTTGACAAGGAAAAACGTCTTTGTTAGCTTGAGCCTCTAATTTTTGAGACCGTTGTGACCTGTGTGAGGTTCCCCCGAGACCCTATTCATGCCCAATTCAACTGCTGCTCAACGCCGCCCACTTTCACGACTGGTACTGCTTCCGATCTTAATCTCGGCGTTGTTTGCGAGCGGCTGTGGACTCTTCGGAACTCACAAGAAAGTTCAGGTACCGCAGCTTCTCACTCCGTTAGCAGAAGCAAACACCTTGCAACTGATTAGCGAAGTTAACCGTCTGGCAAGGGTCCACTCCATCCACGGAAAAGTCGACATCGTATTTGAAGACACTTCATTTGCCGAGGCCGGCATCGCTGAAAAATATCGCCAGGCTGATGGACAGCTTACGCTGCAGAGAGCAGGCAATATCTATCTGATCATTCAAGTCCCTTTCATCGCGAAGGACATCGCGCAGATGACTTCGAATGGTGAGTCGTTTCGTGTGGCGGTGCTGCAAGGTGATGAGAAGTATCGTCGTTTTGTGAAAGGGACGAATAGCGCCGGCTACGAAAAGTTGGACCTGGACGGAAAGTCAGCCGAGTCTGAAAAGCACAAGAGGGGAACGATGAATGCGAAAGAGACGGTGAATGCGCTTTCCAACCTACGCCCCCAACATCTCACCGACGCTCTCATGGTGAGTCCGATCCCTGACGCAGGCCAGAGCGGGTTCACATATGCCCGAAGTGAGTTTTTTCAGGAGGAACCGGACGCCCGTCCACAAGCCAAAGCGAGCGTGCTGGTAGTCAGGGGTTATTACCTGCTCGAGGAATTCTCGCAGCCGAGTTCCGGTGAAGCTCGCCTGTCCCGACGGTTTTGGTTTGACCGAGTTGGTGGCATTCGTTTGGCGCGCATTCAATCGTTTGACGATCGCGGCCTTTTGATAACCGACGTTTCCTACTGGGACGAAAAACCCTTTGGTGAAACGGCGCAAGTCCGGCTGGCATCGCGCATCGAAATCACGCGACCCCATGATCACTACAAGCTGAGCATTGCATACCAGACCCCCGCCACAGTTGATATCGACAAGGAGTTCCGACCCGAAGCCTTCGTGCTCGAGAACAGATGGGAACTGCCCGAGGTCGATCTAGACGCTCGTCAGCGCAATAAAGCCGCTGTTACCCCCTGATAGATTCCGCGTAGTAGCTATTAAACCTCTCCCTGTATTAACATCTGGCATCCTGGCTAACCTGCTTGATCCGCGCGCGCGCACTTCTGGTTAACTAATCGGATTTTCTAACTGCTGATGAGAACCATTCTAAAGGCCGAGAATCTCGTTAAGACCTACCGCGTTGGCAAGGTTGATGTGCCTGCACTGCGGGGAGTTTCGCTGGAGGTTCACGAGGGTGAATTCGTAGCTATCATGGGTCCATCAGGCTGTGGCAAGTCAACGATGCTGCACTTGCTGGGCGGGCTTCTCACTCCGACTACTGGCCGCATTATTGTCGATGGCGAGGATTTGACGGCGGCCTCCGACGCGAAGCGGACCGACATTCGGCGTCGTAAGATTGGTTTTGTGTTTCAGCGCTTCAACCTCTTTCCCACTCTCACCGCTGAGGGAAATCTGCGTCTCGCTGAACGCATTCACGGTAACGGCGGAGAGGATCCGCAGCGCCGCCGGGAGGTGCTAAAACTTCTCGGGCTCGAAGACAAACTTCATCACAAGCCGCTGGAGCTCTCCGGTGGTGAACAGCAGCGCGTAGCTTTGGCGCGAGCGGTTGTGACGCGGCCGGCGATCGTCCTGGCCGACGAGCCAACCGGCAATCTGGATTCCGAGAATTCCGCCCTCGTCCTAAACATGTTTCAGGAATTGAACTACCGGTTCAATCAAACTATCGTCATGATCACTCATAACCCCGAAGCCGCAGCAATGTGCCGACACATAGTGCAAATGCGCGACGGTCACATCGTCGAACCTGCCGCCAGTGTTCAGTTGTAAGATAGCTAAGCAGTTGTTTTACAGCAGATCTTACGCAGGCTAGAATAGCCTCCGTTAATGCCTGACCAACTGGCGTGAGACTTGCTGGATTAACTTCTGAAAGGCTTTATAGGTAGTCATTTTGCTGAGCGTGCTACGAAAGCTGTTTTTTTGGAATTACGCCAGAAACACCTGGCAATGGGACGTATTGTGCGTCGTTATTCTAATTTTCATCTTTCTGACTCCCAAAAGCTGGTTTGAAAATGGCGAACGGCGAGGCTCTTCGGCGCATCAAAACCCCACTGTGTCGACCGTGCTGGTTGGCCCGGAACTTATTGACAACGCGCAAGATAGACGCCACGTTGAACAAGTCGTGCGGGCCTTTACAGGCCGTAATGATGTCCAGGTTGTTAACGTGCGGACAGTAAGGGATCAGGATGGCAAGGCTCGCGGGTATGAGGTTGACATACGTTAGTCATCCCTTATAATTGCAAGGTTTTTTGAGACCCCCAACATATCTTTCCGGGTCTCGGTTATAAATGAAAGAGTTCTTTTAAGGATTGAGGAGTTTTTATGAAGAGATTGGTTCCCCTAAGTCTTTTATTGGCATTACTGACAGGCGCTTCGATCATCAGTTCCCCCAAGGCAACAAACGGGCAGAGTGCGGGATTGGTGAGTTCGGTTTTGAACCGGATGGAGCGTAATCGCCAGTCGCTAAGATCGCTCAAAGCGAGCCTCAGCATGGAGAAGTACAACGCCCAACTGCGAGACAAAGATCAGTACGTTGGCAGCGTGTTGTACATGCCTGCGAGTGGCCGCGACGCTTCGGTTCGCATCGAATGGCAGAGACCACGGCATGAGATTCTCGCAGTTTCCAATGGCCAGTACACATTATTTCGCCCCAGCCTGAATCAGGCGATCCGCGGGAAATCTGGTTCCGTGAAGGGAAAGGCGGGAGCCGGTGGTGTTTTGGACATGATGTACATGTCGAAACAGCAGCTCGAGGCGCGGTTTCA
>JBGPYG010000183.1:0-7416 GCA_041493085.1 Pyrinomonadaceae bacterium
CCCACCCTCTCCGCCAGCACAACAGAGGCCAGATGTCAGAGGTCAGAGGTCAGAGGTCAGATGTCAGTACAACTAGCATCTGGCGTCTGATCTCTGACATCTGATCTCTGACATCTGTTTTTGGAGAGGTGCAAGAGTGGTTGAATTGGCAGCACTGGAAATGCTGTGAGCGGGAAACCGTTCCGTGGGTTCGAATCCCACCCTCTCCGCCAGTAAATTTCGGATTTCGGATTGCGAATTGCGGATTTGAAAACCCTGGGTCACATAAACCGTTCATGATTATGAGGCGAGCCAGCCTTTCCTTCATACTTGCTTTGATAACGATAGGTGCACTCGCCGAGGTCGCGTCCGGTCAACCACATACCTCGCGTCACCGCAGGAGAGCCTCTATTTGTGGTAACCCAAATGTGGCCTGCAAAACCAGTGCGACTTTCGAGCCCAATGATTTGCCGTTTCGCGTGCCGGCAAATTCAGTCATCTTTGATACCGAGTTGTTTTACGCGATTGTTCTGAAGAGTGTCCCCGCGGACGAAGGCGATTGCGATGTGTTTGTTCCTGAAGCTGAGCGTCTGGAAACGCAGGCGTTGTTCCCTGACCACAAAGTGTTTGCATCAAGGTGTGTCGACGCCCCTAACCTGTTCTACACAAACGTGAACCAAAAGTTTAGGATCATGGCTGTCTATGGCGGCAATACGCTCGCCGAAGCGAAGCGCGTTCTTGAGGCGGTCAAGGCGACAGGAAAATTTCCCGGCGCGAATCTGCGGCGGATGCGCACGGGCTTTAACGGCACCTAACTTGGTGGGACAGACATTGCCGGTCATCAAAGTTCCCTGAGACAAGCAGGAGTACTTGTTCTAATCACGAATCAAGATGGGCAGTGATGCTTGTCGGACTGGAGTTTCTTATGGACGACAAACTAGCGGCTGACGAAGCCAGACGATCAGTGCAACATGAATCAGTTAAGGCGCAGGTTGAGGGCGAGGTGCAAGCTGAGATTGCCGATCAAGCGCAGGCTCCGGCGGTGGGCGAGTCGCAAAGGGTTCAGCAAGTCGCCGGCGAGTTTCGCTCGAAGGCAGTCAATGAAGTAGTCGATACTGAGCGTGAGGTTCAACGCGGACGGGGCGCCGCGAGGATCTCGCAGGTCATCGATTACATCTTCTATGTGATTTACGCGCTGTTGGGAATGAGGTTTCTGCTGGCCTTAATGGCAGCGCGCAGCACTGCCGGTTTCGTTCAGTTTATTGTCACCGTAACGAATCCGTTTTACGCTCCGTTTAAAGGAATCGTTGCCAGCCCGCAAACGGATCAAGGCCACACGTTGTTGCTGCCGATTATCATTGCGATAATCGCTTATGTCCTGCTGCATCTCGCGATCAACGGGCTGCTAAGAATGCTGGCGCATCGCAAGACGCAGATTTAACGCATTCGCGTTGCCAAATGCCGATTGCCATTTGCGATTGGCGATTGATTAGACCAAAATCGTCCTGGCCTTTTGCGAAACCGACTGGCGCCAGGGAAATGGTGCGACCAATCAGCAATTGGCAATCAAAAATCGGAAATGTTTTGACAAGTTATCAGACTTCGGGCTCCGCACAACGCAGCGCCGGTGAACCCCGCCAGACCGGGAACGGAGCAACGGTAGCCAAGCGCGCGTGTGTTGCGGGTAAGTCCGGAGTCTGGCCAATTCAATAGTGATGAGTTATGAGTGATGAGTCATGAGTTTCAGCGCCGCGCGACCTGTCTTCTCGCGCGCTGATGGAACATCGCCAGTCTCACGCTTCCTAACTCATCACTCATGACTCAGCACTCATCACTTTCATGACCTACCAGGTAATCGCACGCAAATGGCGGCCGCAGACTTTCGCTGAAGTCACGGGGCAGGAACCCATCACGCGCACGCTGCGCAATGCCATCGAACATCAAAGGCTCCATCACGCGTATCTTTTCTCGGGCGCGCGCGGGGTTGGCAAAACAACCACCGCGCGTTTGCTGGCCAAGGCGCTGAATTGCCACAAGACGAAACTGCCAACGGCCACTCCCTGTCGCACAGACGACCCAGATGCCTGCGCCTCGTGCAGCGAAATTTCCGAAAGCCGCTCGATTGACGTGCAGGAAATCGATGCCGCGTCACACACCGGGATTGATAACGTGCGCGAAACGATTATTGGCTCGATCGGCTTCGCCCCGGCGCGCGACCGCTACAAGATTTTCGTCATCGATGAAGTGCACATGCTGTCTACCAGTTCGTTCAACGCGCTACTGAAAACAGTCGAAGAGCCGCCGGAACGGGTCGTTTTCATCATGGCCACGACTGAGCAGCACAAGGTGCCGGAGACGATCGTTTCTCGTTGCCAGCAATTTGAGTTTCGCACCATCGCCACCGCCAAGATTCTCGATAGGCTGCGGTTGATTGCCGAAGCCGAAAAGATTTCCATTCCCGACGATGCCTTGCGCGAGATTGCTCGTTCGGGCGAGGGCTCAATGCGCGACGCGCAATCAGCTCTTGATCAGGTAATCAGTTTTGCCGGATCGAAGATTAAGAAAGAAGACGTCGAGATGGCGTTGGGCGTCGCCGGCGCGGATATTCTTATTCGAGTCGTCAATGGCATTGCGAATCATCAACCTGCCGAGGCGCTCGCCGTCGTAGACGACGTAGTCATGCGCGGTCACGACCTGCGAAACTTCTGCCGCGATCTGCTGGCACACTTTCGCGATCTTCTGGTTACCAAAGTTTCTGGTAGCGATGAGTTGCTGGAGTCTGCTATCTGCGATCGAGACGAACTGAAGAATCAGTCCACCCTCTTTTCAGAAACCGACCTGGTGCGTTTCTTTCACTCGCTCGCCGAAACCGAAACTCTGTTGAAGACCGCCGCGCACCCGCGTTACCAATTGGAAGTTGGCCTGGTGAAGTTGATGGAGATGCGGCGGCTGGAGTCTTTAAGCCAACTCATCGAGCGACTCGCGACGCTCGAAGAATCCGTGCGCACGGGCAAGGCACCTGCAGGAATACGGGCTGGAACTGCGCCATTGACTCCCGCAAAAACGCCCCCGGCAACAAAGGCAACAAAGACGCCCATAGCTTCCTCGTCTCCCTCGGCTCTCAGTGACGCTTTGAGCGAAGCGGCATCAGGCAAGAGCAAAGCGGCGGTCAGTTCCAGTGTTGTTTCTTCAGGTTCGTATTCCGCTGCCGCAACGAAGACTGCGCTGGAAACCGAAGCAAGGGTTGCAAATGAATTTGGCGAATTTGCCAGGGAACCATCGGTGACGAATGCCGCTGCGTATTCTGAAACGGGTTTTGCGGCTGACAACTCTGAGGTTGGGCAAATCAAAGCGGCACTGGAAAAAAGGCGAAAGATGTTTCTGGTAACGGCGCTTGAAGGTGCGCGTCACGCGAGCCTGGAGGGCAACGAGTTGCGCCTTGAGTTTGCTCCGGACACCAGGCATCTCCGCGACACGCTCGCCAAAAGCGAAAACGTCAAGATCCTGCGAGAGGTTTGCCAGGAGATCACAGGCCGCGACCTGGGCGTGAGGTTTGTGATTGCAGACGGTGCAGCGCGCGAAGCGGGCGGGGCTCCCGTCTCAAAGGAAGAGACGGAGCGGCGGGAGAAACAGAGTCTGCGCGAGAGGGCTGAAAAGGATCCAGTAGTCCAACAAATGCTCCGCACCTTCCGCGGCGAGATCGTCGATGTGAAGCGCGCGGACGGAAAGTAATAGAGACCGGCGGTCTTTACGACCTTAAGCTTTGGAATTCGGCTGTGCTTCCCGGTCGAAGCAGCTTATCCACCTTGGGTTGAGAGCAGATAAATCAAGACCGGCACCTTGGGCGCCTGTGCCGGTCCCGCGCGCCACGTTCACCCTATGACGTGGCGCCTGCGCGACACTTTAGTTCCCGTCGAAACAAAAGTGACCGCGGACCGAGGAGCACGCCGCTTTTCGTGCACCCTCGGCCATTCAACTGTTTGAGCGCTCCTCAGCTCGCCTGTTTCTCTCTGCGGGAACGGCGGCGAATTGGGGAACGCTCTTTCAATAAATCCTTGTGCCTCGATTCAAGTATGTAAGCCAACGCTTGATAACTCATCGACAATAGCGCCGCTGCACGCGTCAAGCTTCCGTTTGCCTTCGCCAGTGCATGGCGAATAACGCTTCCTTCAAACTTCAAAACCTCAAGTTGCAAATCACAGGGTTGGTTCAGAAGAACTTCCAACGCATCTGCGGCAGTGGCATCTTCGGCTTTTGATTCACCGTGCAACTTCGAGAAAACTTTCCTCGCGGCGGCATTCACTCTTAACACGAGGTCCTGACTCTGCGATGTTGCGAGCCACTCACTCGCTCGATCGTAGGCAGCGTATAGAGTGTCAGCGGAAAGCTCGTCAACCTCTTCTATCAACGTAAGCGCTGCCAGGCCGGCTTTGTTGAGTGCGCCCACCTGATGCGCGACTTCGATAGCTCTTTGAAACGTGAATTGAGCGTGCTCAGTTCGCTTGAGACGAGCCAAGGCAATGCCTTGCGTAATAAGCGCATCAGCCAGGAGACATTGATGGCCACTCTTTCCTAAAACCCGAACCGCACCCTTCGCGACGGCTTCGGCTTCTTTGTATTTTTTCTCAGCGATGAAAACTTGCGCTCGCGTGTCATCGATCTGTGCGATCCCAATCTTGTCCCGAACACTAGTCCTTAGGCGACGCGCCTGCTCCAGGTATTCGTGAGCCTCTTTAATGCGCCCGAGTTCGCGCAAGAGATTACCAATGTTGTTCTTCACGTCCGCGCGAAAGACAATGTTGTGAGCTAACTTGAAATGGTACTCAGCTTCTTCATATTCTTTAAGTACTCGCTTGAAGTAATCTACTGGCTTCTCTGGCGGAGCAAGCTTTCGCAGTACCATCGCCAGTTGACTGTGGTAGGCACCTCTGGTGGCATGGTTGGTTATCTTGTTAAATAGGGCAGCGTTCTCAATGAGGATTCTTAATGCCTCATTGAATCGCGAGGACGACCACTCGACAATGGCTAGTCTTAGGAGGGCGCGAGCTCTCGTGTTTCCTGGGGTTGTTAGTTTTTGCAGCGCTTCGTTGAACATGATGCGGGCTTCACCTAATGCTCCCTCGCGCCAATAACAGTAGGCGAGCTCCGCCCGAGAAGCAGCAACCAGTTTTGTGTCGCCCACTGATTCATGAAAATTAATACTTTCGCTGATGAGGTTTTTAGCGACCTCTTGCGCATTCTCAATCCCTTCCTTACTTCCAATCCATCCGGTCAAAATCCCTACACAGAGTAGGACTTCTGCGGCAACCGAAGCATAAAGCCCTCCCAAGTGTGGGCGTTCTCCGACGCGGTTCCATAAGGGGCTCATAGCCTTGCGAGCGCCGTCGAAATCACCTTTGTCCTTCAACTCCAAAGCAGTTTGACACCTGAGGAGCGCTTCTTCGTTAGCCGTAAGGTGCGACGTACGCAGCTTTGGTGAGGTTATCTTCATGAGAGATAGACCTTTCCCCGTGAGTGTAAGAGAGCTTGCAAATCAGTCGGGATATTACGTGGCCTCTCCAACGCCTTGCAAGAACTTTTCGAAGTTGGTCTATTCTTCTTCTATGTAAGAAGTCTTGCATCCCGACTTAAAAGGAGAAAAACCGTGAAACGATTCCTGATATCAGTAGCTCTCGCGTGTGTTTTTTCGTCGTCGGCCTTGGCCGGCGATATACCGTCCGGTGGCATTCCCTCGCCGGCACCGAGTGGAGGACCGTCAACAACATCGACTTCGCTGGGCGAAGTGCCGACTGTCGGCCTGGCAGAGCAACTATCAAGCGATGCGCTGTCGGCCATACTGTCGGTGCTTGGCTTCCTAACTGCATAAGGTAGGGCGACTCGATGGCTACCCGTGGGAGCCGTAATGGCTTACCTCTCTGCTTTGGTAGTTATCGTGTCTTTACTTTTCAGCTAGGTCTGACAATCCAAAGAAAAAATGGCCGCCTCACGGCAGCAGGGGGTTGTGTGTCTAAAAACCGGCGAACAAAATCGCTCGCGGCGTCGTATGGATTTTCGCAGCGGGGGGTAAAAAACGATGCGCGATCCAGTCCTGGCAGGCATTCTGAGTTTCATCATTCCCGGAGTTGGGCAGCTTTACAACGGCCGCATACTCGCGGGTATTCTCTGGTTGATTATCACGCCGGGTTTTTGGATTGGGACTGGCGGCACGTTGGGATGGGTTTGCCACATCATCGCTGCTTACACAGCTTACTCGTACGCTAAAGATCATCCGGTGCGACTTAGCGCCCTGGTCTGAGCGATGTGCGACAAACGCAAGTTTGTCAGGTGACGACGGCCTTCCTACCTCAAGGCCCCGTCGTGTTATTCTTCCCTCATCGCTACCAACAACAAAGAAGAATCCTCGGCCTCAACAATCGAGGGTCGTGAGAACCCGCTGCGCGCGGGCATGCGGCTCGAGGCGACGGCGCCGCCCTGCGCTGTTGTCATCTTCGGTGCTACGGGCGACCTGACCCGGCGCAAACTTCTTCCCGCACTCTACCGTCTCGCGCAACAACGGCTGGTTCCGAGTGAGTTTGCGATCCTGGGCACTGCCAGGCAAACGATGACCGACGATGAGTTTCGCTCGGCCATGAAGGCAGCCGTCGCGGAGTTTGGCCCTGACGATTCGCTGGATGAATCCGCATGGCAGAGTTTTGCCCAACGGATCTTCTACATCGGCGGTGAATTCAGCGATGCCGCGCTTTACCAGCAGTTAAAAAACAAACTCGATCAGATTGACAAACAATATGACACGCAGGGCAATCGCATTTTTTATCTGGCAACCGCGCCTGACAATTTTGGCTTGATTGCGAAGCAACTCGGCCAAGCCGAAATCGCGCGGCCAAAAGGCGGAGCCCAAAGTCCAACAAGGGGTGGAACAAAGTCTGGAACAAAGTCTGGAACAAACGAGAAGGCCTGGACGCGGATCATCGTGGAAAAACCCTTTGGCCGCGATCTGCAAAGTGCGCGTGCGCTTAACAAAACGCTGGCGGCGGTTTTTGATGAGAACCAGATTTATCGCATCGATCATTATCTCGGCAAAGAGACGGTTCAGAATCTGCTCGTCTTTCGCTTCGCCAACAGCATCTTCGAGCCGTTGTGGAACCGGCAATACATCGATCACATTCAAATTACCAACGCCGAGACGCTCGGCGTGGAAGGCCGCGGCGCTTACTATGAAAAAGCCGGCGCCTTGCGCGACATGATTCAGAACCACGTGTTTCAGGTTACGTCTTTGATTGCGATGGAGCCGCCGGCCTCGTTGTCGGCCAACGGCGTTCGCGACGAGAAGTTTAAGGCGATGCAGTCGGTTCGTCCGTTGCCGGCAGATCGAATTGATCAGTTTGCCGTGCGGGGACAATATGGTCCGGGCACGGTGCTGGGAGATACCGTGCCGGG
>JBGPYG010000140.1:0-8447 GCA_041493085.1 Pyrinomonadaceae bacterium
GATATCCTCACCCTGTCTTAAGCGCTGAAGGCGCGAAATAATTCCGAGAGTGAGAATAAAGAATGCCTCAATCCCTGTCGTCGATTCTTATCCATCTTATTTTTAGCACGAAGAATCGCGAACCCTTGATCACACCGGTTATAGAAAAAGAGCTACATCCATACATAGCTAAGATCTTCCGAGCGCTAAAGTCGCCTTCGCTTGCAATTGACGGCACGACGGATCACGTTCACATCCTGTTCTCACTCAGTCGAGTGATCAAAATTGCTGATCTTATTGAAGAGGTAAAGACGGAATCGTCTGAGTGGATTAAGACAAAGGGTCCGGATTTTAGAAACTTTCACTGGCAGAAAGGCTATGGAGCGTTTTCGATTGGACAGTCACAGGTCCCGATCCTAAAGCGCTACATAGCCCGGCAGAAACTTCATCACCAGCGAGTGACGTTTCAAGATGAATATCGCAAGTTCCTCAAAACTTACGGCATAGATTACGACGAACGATATGTCTGGGATTGAATTGATTTCGCGCCTTCAGCGCTCGGATCCTATTGTTCGTGATCCTGGGGCGATGCCCCAGGCTTTCGCATTTCGCGCCATTGGCGCTTGGATGAAAATTTTCTTGTGCGAGGCGCATTCGGAGGACGACCAGAACGTTGCTCTCAGACCTTCGACGCGATTCTTAATCTTACTATCTATCGTTGCAGTCGCGGCGGTTCGACGCCGCCCGACGAGCTGCCATACGAAATAATCGTCCCGCCGAAGCCTACTGCCCAGCCGTGTGAACGGTCAGTAAAAAAGACGCGTTCCAGCGCGTGAGGTGTTGAGCTGCGCTCGCTCAGCCAATGCTGGCCGCCATCGTTAGTATGTAAAACTGTTCCTTCAGCGCCCACCGCCCAGCCTTCAAGCGCATCAAGGAATTTCACGTCGAACAGGTCCGCCGACACACCAGAAGTTTGAAATTGCCAGGAGCGTCCGCCATTGCTGGTGCGATAGATCGCTCCGCCACTCCCGATTGCCCAACCCTGCCGCGCGTCAACAAAAGAAGTGGCATTGAAACGAACATTGGTTGTGTTCGGCAACCTCGCGTGATGCCAGGTCTCGCCCCCGTCTGACGTTTGCAGGATAGTTGCGCCCGCGCCGACCAGCCAGCCACTGTTTTCGTCGATGAAGGCGCCGCCAAGCAGAAGATAGCGCGTCGGCGCTTGCAGCTTAGTCCAACTCGCGCCCGAGTCGTGCGTCGTGTAAATTGCTCCGCCTTCACCAAAAGCCCAGCCATTCCCGCCCCGACTGAAAATAGCTCGACTCAGACGCGTGTCAACATCGGCGCCGCGCAGGTTCACTCGCTGCCACTGTTCACCACCGTCGCTCGTCTTCATCAGATAGGCGCGGGGCTCGTCGTTTGACTGGAGGTCGTAGATGTTTCGCTCGCAGACGATCCATCCGTTTTGATCATCGTTGAAGTAAATGTCGCGAATGGCGTCTTCGGTGGGATGGGATTTCGCTTGCCAACTCTTGCCGCCGTCGTTGGTCGCGAGCAGGGTGCCGCGACTGCCTGCCGCCCAGCCATGATTCTGATCCAAGAAGAAGACGGCGTGTAGCCACGCCAAGGAACCCGTGCGTTGCCGCGTCCAGGCGCCGGAGGAAGCGAACGTAGTGAGCAGTGAGCAGTGGGCAGTGAGCAGTAGAAGAAGGAGCAGACGGTAGACGGCAGTCGGCAGGAAAGACTTAGCAAACACTGACACGGGCCTGCGTGCACGGCTTTGCCGTCTGATGTGCGGAAGGGCTTTGCCCTTCCGGAAGTCCCCCAGATCTTCTGGGGCTCGGCCCCTGAGATCTGGAACTCGGCTAACCATGAGTCTGGAGATATTCATGATATTGGGGGGCATAGCCCCGAAAATCTTTTTGGAGTCTTACGGAAGCGCGAAGCCCTGCCGCACATCAGGCGGCAGAGCCGCAGTTGCCTCCTACAAAATGCCGCCGGTAAAGATTCGTGCGAAGCTAAGAATGGGAAAGAAGGTCATGATCTTTTGGAAGCTCTTCAACTTGTTGCCGGGAACGATCACCTGATCGCCGGGAACGAGGTAAGTGACATCCGGAGCTCTGCCTTTGTAGATAGCGCTCACGTTTACTGGAATCGGCTTTAGATTCCCGTCGGCCTGGCGTCGCAGAACAACCACCTTGCTTCTGTCGCCTGTCGACAGAACACCGCCTGCTTCACCAATGGCCTCCGTTACCGTCATCCGGTGGCTCATCATACGAATGCCCGGTTGCCCAACGTCTCCGATTACGCTGTAGCGATACGATGACGCTTTGTCGAGCGAGACGGAAACCTGCGGGTCGATAATGTATTCGTCGTAACGTTTCCTGATGGCGTCGGCAACTTCATCCACCGTCTTGCCATTAACAAAGACTCCGCCGGGAATGAGCGCGAGCGAAATGCGGCCGCTCGGAGGAATGATTATTCCCGATCTCGAATAGCGATCTTGTCCAAAGACGTTAACCGAAACAACGTCTTCCGGTCCGAGCCGGTAGGTATTGAAGAAGTTGTTGTAGTAAGGCACGACGGCCGCTTCTTCGGAAGCCTGCTCGTGGCGATTCGCCTGGGTATCTTCGGGAACGTCTGATGGCGTAGAGGACAACGTCGCTGCAGCCTGACCAGCGTCGCCTCTTTTTGAGTCAGCGGGGTCAGTCAACAAAACGCTTTCCAGGTTCTTCGCGCCTGGATCGGTTTTCGTGGCAAGTCTTTGACGCGTCTTGTTGGCTGTGCCGTCCGTCTGGGCAAACACGGCGCTTGAAGAAACCATAACTGTGGCGGCTATCAGCACAACCAGGAATTTGTTTACTGTTTTCATCGCAACCTCCAAAGACTTTACTAACAGCGGACAGGATGTCCGCGCCCCAGGGCTACTCAACGACCGCGGCCGAAGAGAATGATCTTTATCGTTTCAAATAGAATTATCGCGTCAAGCATCAGGCTCTGATTCTTGATGTAATAGAGATCGTACTGAAGCTTCTGCCGTGCATCTTCAATCGAAGCTCCGTAGGGGTATTTGATCTGCGCCCAGCCGGTTAGGCCCGGCGCAATCAGGTGACGCTGTTCATAGTAGGGAATCTCTTCCGCCAACTGCGAAACAAAATGCGGACGTTCAGGGCGAGGACCGACGAAGTCCATCTCACCGCGCAATATGTTCCAGAATTGCGGTATCTCGTCGATGCGCAGCTTGCGAATAACACGGCCGACGCGAGTGGCGCGATCGTCATCCTGGCTGGCCCAGACCGGGCCTGCCTCCTCGGCGTCCGCGCGCATCGAGCGAAACTTCATTACCGTAAAAAGGCCGCCGTTTTTCCCCACTCGTTCCTGTTTGTAGAGGATGCTGCCGCGCGAATCGAGCTTGATTAGAATTGCCGTGACGATTGCGATCGGCAGCGACAGCAGGCCGCCAATCAGCGCCACAAGCCGATGCACAAGGTTGCGTGCTATTCCTGAAATGCGCGCTTGCCTGCCCCGGCTGGAAAAGATCAGCCACGAAGGTCGAATCATGTCTAGCGAAACTCGTCCAGTGACGCGCTCATAGAAGGAGGCGCCTTCTTCGATGTTTACCGTCCCCGCCAAACTTAGTTGCAACAACTCTTTGGTCGGCAACTGTCCGCGCCGCTGGCCCATGGCGACCACAATGCGATCAATTCCCTCGCGCCTGACGACTTCATCCAACTCCGACGTAAGACCTATCACGCGCGGGTTTATCAGACTCTTGCCGAGCAGTTCAGGATCGTTAGCCACGAAACCGGCGATGCGGTAACCGGCGTCGGGCCGGTTCAGCATCTCGCGCGCGACTTCGATAGCTAGTGTGCCTGAGCCCACGATCAATATCTTTTCGCCAAAATCAGGATGGCCGAGCAGCCAGTGAATCGAAACTCGCCAGCTAACCATGAGGCCGAGTGCCAGTGGCAGTGCGATAAGCGAAATGCCGCGGCCCAGCATGAGTTGTGGAAACGCATAGAAAGCCAACGCCAACGCGACCCACGCCAAACCAAGCGCTTGAATTAGTCGCAGCACCAACTCGCGCCGGTCGTGCATAACGATGAAGTCGTACAGATCGAAAAGGTAAAAAGCCGCGAGACAGAAAAGTGTGGCTAGCGCGGCTTTCAGAAATCCCTGCCGCAGCATCAACTCGTCATGAGAGTCTTCCACGCCCAGTCGCAAATACACGGCGCCTACGATCGCGCCGAAAACAACTGCGGCTTCGGCGAGAAGCAGTAAGCTGGTCCGAGTATTTGCACGAGAAGCTCTCAACTTGCGATTGCCACCCCTTCTTCTCCCGGTTCAGTTACCAGCCGCAACCGTTCTTCGCCGGGCAAAACTCTTTGCGCTCGGTAGTTGCGCTGCTTGTAATAGTAAGGACTGGGTTCGAGCTCTTCGTCGGCCCGATTTAGAACCACGCCCAGCATTCGTTCGCGTGGCAACTCTTCCAACAACTTATCCACAATCGCGTAGCGAGTTTTACCGGCGCGAACTACCATCAGCGCGCCGTCAGCGCGATTGATCAGAACATTTGCGTCCGTAAAGATTCCGAGTGGCGGCGCATCGATGATGATGAAATCAAACGTGCGGCGTGCTTCGGCAATGACACCGGCATAAGTTGGACCCGAAAGCAGTTCGGCAACGTCGTCGCGCGCCCGGCCGCCCGGCAACAAGTAGAGCCCAGCGGGATCGAGGCGAACGACCGCCTGCCGCAAACTGAGTTCTCCGCCCAACACTTCGGAGAGTCCCCGCGGTGCGTCGATGGCTAAATATTCAGTTGCACAGGGCTGGCGCAGATCGCTGTCGATTAAGAGGCAGCGCACGCCTTCAGTTTGCGCGAGTAGCCAGGCAAGGTTCAGCGCCGTGAGCGTCTTGCCTTCGCCCATTCCGGCGCTGGTGATTACGAAGGTGCGCATCTGCTCGCGCTCGCCCGCTTGTAAGACTCTGGTACGAAGCGAACGAAACTGTTCGCAGTAGGCGGAGCGTGGTTGCGTGATTGCTACAAGATGAGGCTCGACGCGCGCCGCGTCTACGTCATAAGAGACGAAGTTCGTTGCGCGCGCCGGCCTGGCAGCGTTCAAGGTTGCCCCAACAGCACGCGAAGCTATTCCATCGGGGAGTGCCATCCCGTCGGAAGCATTCGCAGTGTGCGCAGTGAACGCTGAACTTTTCACGGCCGTCTCCCGAGGGGCCAGGATGGAAGAGACACTGAATAACTGTTCTTCAATCTGCTTCGCCGGGGGGACTATGCCCGCACCCCAGCGGGGCTGCCCCACTGGGGACCCCGGCCGAATCGTGCGGACCTCTCCGTGAGTTTGGGAATCAAGTAGCCGGCGAGATCGGACATCCTCCGCCTCGGCCGTGCCAGCACGTTTTAATGCGTCGTAAACTCTGCCCATTGATACTCCTTAGTAGGACAGGCTTTCTTGCCTGTCGCTCCTTAAATCACGCACCCGCTAACGCAGGTGGTTCTGACAAGACCACCGACAGACAGGAATGTCTGTCCTACTAGTTAGTGGGTTCGCCATTTCCATTGCCGGCGGCCCAGAGTTCCGCACGACCCGCGTCTGAAAAGATCCGCGCCGGCAGTTCCTTAACTTCGCCGGCCTGCACACGCCGCTCGGTGCGCGGCAGCATGTCGAGACTTTCCGCGACTTCTTCGATAATCGCGCGGCCGATGGTCAGGTCGCCCGCGGCATAGCCGGCCAGCAAAGCGTTGTCGCAAATGTTGTTTATGTTTCGCGGAATACCTTCCGTGCAGCGGTAGATGTAATCAATCGCGTCCTCGGAAAAAAGATCGGTACGCGCGGCGCCGCTGACAAGCAGCCGCGAAGTTATGTAGCGATCCGTTTCTTCAACTGTCGGCAGCGGCTTAATCACGCAGCGAAGCGCGACTCGTTGTTTGAGTTGGCGAAGATCCGGGTTGTTCAAAACGTTGCGCAGTTCGGGCTGTCCGGTAAGAACAATCTGAAGTTGCTTGGCTGTGTCTGACTCGAAGTTTGAAAGCAGGCGGATCTCTTCGAGCACGCTAGGCGAAAGACCCTGGGCCTCGTCGATGATCAAAACGGTGCGTAGTCCACGCGAATGGCGCGACTCCAACGCCTGGCCGAGCGCTACCAACAGCTCCGGTTTCGTTTCCCACTTTTGCACGTCGAGCAGGCTCGCCAGATGTTGGTAAAACTCCGTGACAGACAACCGCGGATTGAAGATGTAAGCGACCAACACCGTGCGGTCGAGCCGCTGCATCATCCAGCGCAGGATTGTCGTCTTGCCAGTTCCCACTTCGCCCGTCACCACTATCAAACCCTTGCCACTTTCAATTCCGTAGTGCAGGTTCGCCATCACTTCCGTGTGTGATGGGGTGAAATAGATGAAGCGCGGATCGGGAGTCAGCGCGAACGGCAATTCTTTTAGTCCGTAAAATTCTGCGTACACTTCGTAACCTCCAAGACTTGTTCTTTGTCAGAACCACCTGCGTTAGCGGGTGGATGATGATGGACTGTCAAAGTCAATCGCCACCCGCTAACGCAGGTGGTTCTGACAAAACCCTCGCTTCTAGACTGCGAAGCGCTCGAACACCTGTGTCAGTTTCAAAATCAGCGCCAGTGCCGGAATCGCCAGAACCATTGCCGCAACCGCGGTTGCCAGCAGCAGCTTGCGACGGCGTGGAAGGCTGCGCGCTTCCTCGGGCGTCAACAACTCGGGCACAGTCATGAGCACCGGCAGAGACGTGTAGTGGGCGGCGTCTTCGCTGGTTTGAATGGTGAGCAGTCGCGGCACTTCACAGAGTCCAGCCAGGAAAAGTCCGACGGCGAGTCCTACCGCGAGTCCCGCTCCCATCAGCACCAAACGCTTCGGCGCCACCGGACGTGCCGGTAAGTTAGCCGGGTCGATCACTTGAATACCTTCGCCCTGCTGTTGGCTGGCGGCGTCGGCGCCCAGGCCGATTTTTTGCGCCTGCATGAGGAGCGCATCGTATTGCGACTTCTTCGTTTGATAGTCGCGGTCCAATGCTCCCAGGGTCACTTCGGCGCCGGGAACGTTATTGATTCGGTCCATCACCACGCCGATCTGTTGATCGATTTGACCAAGCTGAGCTTGCTGGCGCTTGATCTCGCCGTCCACGAGTTGTAACTCCGCCTCGAGGTTGCCGACGGTCAGGTCCGGACGATCGCGAAGTTTGTCCTGCTTCTCCTTGATGCGCTGTTTCCACTCCGTAATCATTTGATCCATTGCGTCTTTGACGGAGGCGACTTCGGCTTGCTTCGCAAGCACGTCCGGATGCTTGGGCCGCAGCTCGGTCAGCATGCGCGTCAACTGAGATTCGAGATCAGCTTTACGTGAAACGAGTTGAGCCCAGGCAAGCGTAGTCTTCGGGTCGGTCGTATTCTCGGCGATGTCTTCCTTTGCCTGTTCCGACGTTTTCTTTACCAGCGCGAGCTGACTTGTCAGCGCTGAACGTCGGTCCTGAAGGCGCCCTACTTCTGAGATGTAAGCCTTCTGCTGTTCGCGCAAGCCGGACAATTGGCCAACAAGCGACGCTGCTTCGGAGGGCAAGTTGCCGACGTTCTTCTGCATGAAGTCGAGTCGTTCTTTATCGACTGTATCAAGCTCTTCCTTCGTCTGGTTGACCTGCTGATCGATGAACTGCTTGGCTGAAGTGGTGGAGCTGATCGTGTTCTTTGTTTGCTCGTCGATGTATTTGCTGGCGAGTTCTGACGTCACCGCTTGCGTCGTCTTTGCGTTTCGGCCGCGGTACGTGATGTTGAAGCCGTTGGTGATGTCGTTGCGACTGGTGTTCACCTCGACCTTGATGCTCGTGCGCATGTAGTCAATAAGCACTTCCATCGGCTCGCCGCGTTGTTTCTCCGCTTTGTAGAGATCGTATTTCTCAATCAGCGGCTCGAGCGAGCTGCGGCTGGTAACAACCTGCGCGATGCTGTTTATCTGGCGCGTCAGGCTGTCTTCCGTGATTGTCGGAACTACGGAATTGGGGAGGGTCGAAGGCTTAACGACGATTAGCGTTGACGACTCGAAGAGGTCGGGGAGTTGCCACACAACCCACGACACGGCCGTGGCTATCGCAATCGTCGGAAGAATAATCAACCACTTGCGCTTCCGGGCAATCTTCGCGTACTCGCCCGGTGTTCGTTGTCGAAATTCAACACTCATAACTACTCTCCTCGAAAATGTTCGTGGGGAAACAACCCCGGTGTCATAAGAAGCCGGTCGCTAACGCTTCCGGTTCTGACAAGAACCCGGTCGCTACTGCTCCCGGTTCTGATAAGCAGCCGGTCGCTACTGCTCCCGGTTCTGATAAGCAGCCGGTCGCTACTGCTCCCGGTTCTGATATGCACTAGAGCGTGGCCAAAACGTTGCGCGCTTCACCGGCTTCGGCAAACGGCGCTTTCTCGCTCAACCGCACA
>JBGPYG010000210.1:0-6857 GCA_041493085.1 Pyrinomonadaceae bacterium
CCTCACTCCGACCGCAGCGCTTCAATCGGATCGAGGCGCGCCGCGCGCCAGGCCGGCCAAAGGCCGCTGATGATTCCAACTATCGAAGAGACTCCCACTCCCAGCACAGCCGAAGCGACGCTGATTAACAACGGAAAGCCTATTAGTGCCGCAATCAGGTAGGCGAGACCAAAGCCGGTGAGCACGCCGATAGCCCCGCCAATCGCAGTCACCATCACAGCTTCGATCAGAAACTGCGTCAAGATGTCTTTGCGTCGCGCGCCGATGGCCTTGCGTATTCCAATCTCTTTAGTCCGCTCCGTTACGGAAACCAGCATGATGTTCATCACTACGATGCCGCCCACAACGAGCGAGATCGCAGCCACGGCAATCGTGACGATGTAAATATTGGCAGTTGCCTTGCCGTAAAGATCGAGGAAGACATCCTGCGTTTCCAGGGAAAAACCCTCATCGTCTTCCTGGCTAAAAACTCCGCCCCGCCGATTACGCATAACGGTGCGCACCTGATCCTCAGCCAACTCAAGTTGCGCGGCGGTCGGAACCTGGATGAACACCACGATTGAATCGCGCGCGCCATAAAGTTTTTGATAAGTGGAATAAGGAATATAGGCGACGCTGTCTCGCGAAGCACCGAATATGGAACCGAGCGGCTCGAGCACGCCGATGATTTGAAAGGGGCGGCCGGCAATTCTGACTTCCTGGCCGATCACGCGGTCCGCCGAAGCCCCGCCAAAAAGATTGGTCAACACGTCGGTGCCCACCACGCAGATCTCGCGGCCGGAGATTCCTTCAGCTTCGGTCCAGACGCGGCCGACGTCTAAAGAGCGGCCGTCGATATCAAACATCGTCGTCGGCGTAACGCCGCGGATGTTTACGTTCTCGAATTTCTGGTCTGCATGCTTGACAGTTTCTCTAACATTCGCGGCCACACCCACGCGCCAGCAGGCTGCGCACAGACGCGTAATGGCGTCTGCGTCTTCATGCGTAACGTCCTTACGCTTATTAAATTTTACAAACTCCTCTCGCGACCTGATGATTTGCGGACGTTTTGAGATTGTGAATACGGTAGAGCCCTGCGAAGAGAAGGTGGTCGCTACCTTGTTATCCAGACCCTGGATGATGGTCACCACTGCAATAACGGCCGCAACGCCGACCACAATACCCACCAGCGTGAGGGCGGTGCGCAGCTTGTTTTGACGTAGACTGCCCAGCGCTACGAGGAATGCTTCCCAGATCGCCGTGACACGAAGAAAAGCGAACGATGGCTTTCTAACGCGAGATGTCTCTTCGATTACCGCAAACATTGAGCAAGCGGACCAGGGGTCCGTCATTGTGGGTCGATAAATACAGAACCGGGAGCAGTAGCGACCGGGTGGCCTGCGTTATAAACTACCGTATCAATCCGCGCATTTCGTGCGAATGCCTTCCAGATGAACCGCTGTCATGATCGAACTACCTCACTGCGTGGGCTTTTATTTGCCTGACAGACCCGGTCGCTACTACCACCCCAGCCCGGCGGCCGCGCCGGGGACCCCGCTCTGCTCCCGGTCCTGTATTTGTCAGCCCACGATCCAAGTAATCTGGTCCAGTCTGGAGAAAACGGTCCTGATATGGCTATCTGATCTTCTCGTCTTTTTCGATTAGACCGTCGCGAATGGAGATCACGCGATGCGCGCGCGCGGCGATATCGTGCTCGTGTGTGACGACGATGATCGTGTTTCCTTCTCCGTGCAAGCGCGCGAAGAGATCCATGATCTCCTGGCTGGTGTGCGTATCGAGTGCGCCGGTTGGCTCGTCGGCCAGCAGAATTGAAGGATGGTTGACTAAAGCCCGAGCGATCGCGACGCGTTGACGCTGTCCTCCAGACAGCTCATTCGGACGGTGCGTTACCCGATCCATCAAATCAACCGCTGCGAGGGCCTGTTTGGCCATCTCGTGCCGCTTAGCTGAACCGATACCTCCGTAGATCAATGGCAGTTCTACGTTGTGAAGCGCGGTGGCCCGAGCTAACAGATTGAAGGTCTGAAAAACAAACCCGACTTCCTGATTGCGTATGCGCGCCAGTTCATCGTCATCCATTTCGGAGACGTTCTTGGCGTTGAGCCAGTATTCGCCCTTGCTCGGCGTGTCGAGACAGCCAATGAGATTCATCAGCGTTGACTTGCCCGAGCCGGAAGGGCCAATGATCGCGATGTACTCACCCTTGGAAATATCAAATGAGACACCATGAAGGGCATGCACTTGTTCGGAGCCCATCTGGTAAGTCTTCCAGATTTCGCGCATCGAGATGAGCGAGTTGGCGTCGTGCGGCCGAACGGGTTGCGGCTCGCCGGGCAAAACGTTCGGGGCTGACGGTGATACGAGTGTTGCGTCGCTCATTAGCTGCCCTCGTTTGCGTTAGCGTTAGCGCCTGTCTTGCGTTCCTGGCGTTTCACCTTCATGCCGTCTTTGAGCGTTTTCAAGACGCGGCTTGGTCCTCTAACGATTTCCATTCCGGCCGTAACGCCGCTGGTGACCTCGATATCGGCTTCGCCGGTGATCCCGGTCGTTACTTCAATAAACCTGACCTTGTTTCCTTCAAGCAGGTAAACACCCTTAACGCTCTTTGGTTTCTCGCCATTCGCTGGAGCCGGGGTTGGCGCACTGCCGGCAACGGTAGGACCGGGAGATGGAGTCGCAGGCGCTTTCTCGACAATTGCCTCGAGTGGTACGGCCACTACGTTGTTCTTGGTTTTAGTCGTGATGGTCGCCGTGGCGCTCATGCCGGGTCGCAGGCCGTTGCGAATCTCGTCAGGCATATCGCGGAGCTCAATAGTAACTTTGAATTCCTTGGCTTCCTGGACGTTCACGCGATTCGAGAGACCGCCCTGCGTGTCTGACTTGGAAACGGCAAGCGGATTCTTCTGCGTGACGACCGCGTTAACTTCTTTATCGCCGAGGGCGTCAACTTTAACTTTCGCCTGTTGTCCTACTTCGACGTTGGAAATCTCAGTCTCGTCTACATTAACTTCCACATTGATCGTAGACATGTCTGCAATCGTCATCAGTGGCGTGGTGGATAAACCAGCGACGGCATATTCACCGACGCGCGTGGGGATGTCAGCGACGACGCCGTTGAGCGGCGAAAGCTGGGTGGCTTTCGAGCGTTGACTTGACTGGCCACGCAGCAAAGCTTGCTGCTGGTTGGCGCGCATCTCCGACGACCTAATTCCCGTCTTTGCTTCCTGGACAGCGATCTTTTGCAGGTTCGCTCTTTCCATCGACTCCTTGACGGCAACTCGTTGAGACTCCAGGTTTGCCCGCGCTGTCTGCAACGCAATCTTCGCCTGATCGAAACGATCGCGCGCGGCGTCGTATTCAGAGCGCGAAGCAACCCCGGCCTCGATCAGATCGCTGTTGCGTTTCAATTCTCGCTGGGCAGTATTCAAATCGACCTGGGCACGATCGACCGCCGTCTGCAATGCCACCAACTGCTGCCGGGCCGACGCGACTGATGACTCCGCGACTACCAGGCCCTGCTGCGCGTTTGAGACGGCATTACGCGCATTCTGGATGTCGTTGATTGCACCCTGCGCTGCTGCCCATTGCGCTTCCTGGCTCGACTGAAGCTGAGTGGGATCGACGCGTACCAGCGGTTTGCCCTGCACCACTTGATCGCCGGCGTTTACATAAATTTCTTCTATTCGCCCCGGTACTTCGCTGGTAAGTTTGATGTAACGAACCGGTCTGACTTCGCCTGAGGCGGTTACCGTCTGTCGCAACTCGGGCTTGACCTCCAGCTTGATTGTCGTTACCTCAGCTTCGTCTTTGCGGCTGGCAAATATGCTGATGATGATTACCGCTGCCAACACGGCAACGGCCACGACGGCGATGATGATCTTCTTCTTCCGAGTTAAGGCCATAACTTGTTCCTTAGTTCAGGGAGGTTAACTTTCTCACGTCCACAAAAGTCTTGATTTTGCACGAAAACGCAGAGATTTCGAAACCAAGCTGATTCGAGTAACTCTTACGTCCAAAAACGCTAAACAGTTTCAAATAACGGGGGCAGGAAGCAGGCGCAGGAGGCAGGAAGAGGAGCAGACAGCAGGAGCAGACGGCCGGAAGAAAATCCTCGTGCCAATTTCGTACACCTGCTCATGCCTCCTGCGCCTGCCTCCTGCCCTGCCGCCTGCTCCTGCTGCTGAATTAGCGGCGTTGGCGAGTCGAATACTTTCGCGTTAGAATGATCCACCGTTCTTGAACTCAGTTCTAGCGTACAAATTGAGAATTTATCGCGGATTGGGTGCGGGTCGCAAACTTCCGAAAAAAAACTATGATTACGTGTGAAAGGTGCAAAGCCTCAAACCTCGATGGCGGGCAGTACTGTGATGAATGCGGCGCGCCGTTACGACCTAACTCCCGAGCGGGCGGGGATCCAAATCCTTCAAGCTTAACCATGATCAAGCTAGAAGCGGAGGGAAAGAACGGTTCCCATTCGCCGTCAGAAATCCCGCAGCCTGAGGTGGCAGCCGGAAAGGCGGGCGCGGCGGTGAATCTTTCGTCATCGGGGAGTTCAAGCGCTAAAGCTCACGCCAGACTTGTTATCGAGCGCGGTAAATCTGTCGGCAAACAATTTATGCTTAGCTCTGCTGAATCTAACATCGGGCGCTGGGACGCAGACGGAGGAATCTTCCCCGACGTAGATTTGGATTCCGACGATCCGGAAGCTAAGGTTTCGCGCCGCCACGCCCGCATTACGTTCACCGACGGAAAGTATCTTCTGGAGGATCTGGGTTCTACCAACGGTACGTTTATTAATCGCGGAAAAAGACTTTCGCCGGGAACTCGTCAGCCGCTAAAAGACGGCGACGAGATTATTGTGGGAAAGACGTTTCTACGCTTCTCCGTGGTCAAGTAGTTTCTTGATGTAACGTAAGCTGTTGGCTTGCGGCAAACTAACAGTTTGCGTTACACATTCCGGCATTAGGTTTTTAGAATAAATGGCTGAATGTCTCGAATGTGGAACGGCGACGGTGCCTGGGGAAGCTTTCTGCAGTAACTGCGGAACGAAAAATCCCCCTGCCTCGAATTCAGGGAACGAGTCGAAGGAATCGCAGGGGACCGCAGCCGGCAATAGTGGCGACGATGGTGGGGAAATTAGCGGCGCGGCCGCGGCCACGTCGCCCGAGGTAGCGAACAAAGCGCCGGACGAGTCTGTAAGTGAGTCTGCGGCTGACGAAAGCGACTTTGACTCATCGGCTTCAATGGGCGGCGCCTCGACTGGCGAAGTGCCCGTTCAAGTCAAACACACGATCAAAAAGGGAAACACCGGCGGCCGCCAACCTACGGTCAAACAGCTCGACCCCGGCAGCGTCTTAAATGCGCGTTACGAGATTGTGCGCCGGATCGGCGGCGGCGGCATGGGCGCGGTTTATCTGGCCAAGGATCGAAACCTGGGCGACGCGCCGCGCGCTGTGAAGGAGATGGTGGAGGCTCATCTCGATCCCACGCAACACGAAAAAGCAATTGGAGATTTCAAACGGGAATCTTTGCTGCTCACCTCATTGGAGCATCCGTCGATTCCTACCATCTACGATTATTTTTACGATGAACCACTCGAGCGATTTTATCTGGTAATGAAGTTCATCTCCGGGGGCGATCTTGCTTCGCGACTCCGCACGGCACCCGGCGGCCGAATCGACGAGCAGACAGTGGCCGATTGGGGAATGCAGGCCGCCGACGTTCTTGAGTATCTACACAGCCGGCCCAAGCCGATCATTTATCGCGATCTCAAACCGGCGAACTTGATGATCGATGGCAACAGCGGCCGAGTCATGCTGATCGACTTTGGAATTGCTCGTTGGGTAAAGCAGGAAGAGAAGGGCGTGACCGCGGTCGGCACCATGGGTTACGCACCCCCGGAACTCTTTGGCGGTCGAGTTGAGCCGCGCTCGGATGTTTACAGTTTGGGTGCCACGCTGTTTCATCTGCTGACGGGTTCCGACCCGCAGGATAATCCCCTTCTGATCTTTGACTTCCAAAAAAATCCGCGCCCGCGTCAAATATTGACATCGATTTCGAGCGAGATGGAACAGATCCTCATGCGTTCAGTCGAGTACAAACCGGAAGATCGATTCACCTCCGCCGGTGCGATGCGCGACGCTCTCGCGATTCATCTGGAAAGGTTAATGGCTGGGCAGGTTAGCTACGGCGCTACCACACCGCAGATCGGCGGCGAGACTGTCCAGGTGCAAACGGTCTATTGCGGTTTCTGCGGCGGAAGAATTGCCGCGGATGACATCTTCTGCGCGCATTGCGGCGCGCGCCAGCCGATGGCCGGGCTCGGGTCGAGCGCGACGCTAAGGGCTGCCCGCCCCACGGCCAAACTGGTGGTGGCAGGTACGACCGAGTTAGACGCCTCTTTTGTTCTGCAGAAGGACAACAACTTGCTCGGCCGGACGGATCCGCATTCAAATGTTTTTCCGGAGATTGATCTTTCTCGCTTCGATCCCGAGACCAAAGTCTCTCGCCGCCACGCTAGAATTTGGCGCGAAGGAGAAACTTTTCTTGTTGAGGACCTGGGGTCAGTTAACGGAACAGTGATCAACGACTCGGTCAGACTGGCGCCACGCCAGCCGCGAGTGTTAGACAGCGGAGACAAGCTTCGCCTGGGCGAAACAACGCTTCATTTTCTGCTGGGGTGAGTACTCCGGTAGCGCACGCGTTGCGCTTATGTCAGAGAGTAAGAGGAAGAGATTTTCCATATCACATTTTTCATTTGCCATTGGTGGATTCAAGTTTGAAGTGCAACATGGGTGGTTGCGAATCCTCGGGTATCAGAACCGAGAGCGGTAGCGACCGGCCAAAGATTCAACAGC
>JBGPYG010000145.1:0-8375 GCA_041493085.1 Pyrinomonadaceae bacterium
ACATCGTGGACACGCCGCTGAGCTTCAACGTTGGCATTAACGACCACGTGGAGTTGTTCTTCAAGACTAACGGGTATCGGGGCATCAAGGTAAACAACCCGCAGAATCTGTCGAGCTTCTATCTGCCGAATTCGCAGCTCTTCTTCAGTGCGACGACGCTGTGCACGGGAGCAGCCGTAATCTTGCCGCCGGAACGGGTGAGCGGCTCTACAGCTTTGACCGGTTTTAGCCCGCTGTTTCGTCCGGCAGGACCACCATGCAATGTGGGTGGGCAACCGTTCCGGCAGTTTCCGTTCATCGGCGCCACTGGGCCAAACTTTGGTTTGACGGGCAGCCCTATCGCGCCACCGTTTGTCAGCCGGATAGGCACGCCGTTTGGTGGGAACGGAAGTTTCGGCGGCGCGTCAAACTTCCCGGGCATGGGCTCCGTAGTGGGCAGCATACTGCCGGGGATCGTGCTCTCTACGACGACGCTGCCACCGACGTTGACCTTCAATACGCTGACGGTGCCAGCCCTTTTCACAATCTCGCCGGCTTATTTGCCTGATGCGCCGTTTGTCAACAGACTCTATGGTGAATCAAGCTTTACCGACATGGTGGTAGGAGCCAAGATCAGGCTGAGTGGCCCAAATAGCGCGCTGGGATGGGGCCTCATTCCCTTCTATCGCTGGTATCCGGACAATGCTAACGATTTCCAGGGCTTCAATCAGTTGCAGCGGGGCGCCAGTCCTGGCGCTAACATTGGCGACTTCGGCCTCATCGGATTCGTCTCTGGCAGGCTGAGCCAACACGTCAACGTGTCGGCTAACCTGGGCTACATCCTAAACAGCAATCCCAAGAGCAAGGCCATGGGAAATGCGGTGCTGCTGGATCGTCCGGACGAGTTTTTGTCGGGAGTTGGCTTTGATTTCCCGATCAACCAGCACTTCCAGTTGATCGCTGAAGCGCGATCGACGATGTACGTCGCAGGCAGGACGCCGAATGCCTTTAACAACAATCCGGTGGATGCCCTCGGCGGTGTCAGAATCTTTCCGGCACGTTGGTGGGGAATTGGCGCGGCTTATCGTCGCCACATGAACCAGCAGGATTCGGGGCACTTTCAGGGCGGCCTGCCCTCAGCCTTCAAGCCTTCGGACGACCCGAATGGGTTTATTTTCCAGCTATGGGCTGGTCATCGCAACGCGAGAATCCCGCCGCATATTAATGTAGCCCCGACGGGTTCTGTTTCTTCGTCGAGCGCATCAATCACCCTGCCCTGTCCGGAAGGGACCAGCTCCGACTCTTGCTCTCCTAGCGCAAGTAGATCGGTAGACTTAACGGCTGCCTATACCGATGCGGATAACGACACGCTGCTTTACACGTGGTCTGTTACGGGCGGTAAGTTGACAGGCGAAGGCCGGGGGGTCGTTTGGGATCTTTCAGGTGTCAACCCTGGTACCTACACGGCAACCGTTGATGTTAATGACGGCAATGCACACACGGTAAACGGTTCTACTACGGTTACCATAGCGGAGTGCACCAACTGCAAGCCGCCATGCCCGACGGTGTCAGTAAGCTGTCCGTCTGACGTTGAGCAGGGTTCGCCGGTCACGTTTAGCTCGTCAGTTTCATCCAGCGTCAGCGTAACCTATAACTGGTCAGTCTCGGCCGGCACTATCAGCGGTGGTCAGGGAACGTCGTCCATAACGGTCGACACTGCCGGACTCGGTGGCCAGACTGTAACAGCGACGGTTGAACTGGGTGGCCTGGATCCTTCCTGCTCGCGGACAGCCTCGTGCACGACGGGCATAACGCTGCCGCCAGCCTCATGTCGCAAGTTTGACGAGTACGCCGATCTCAAATTCAACGATGAGAAGGCGCGTCTCGACAACTTCGCCATCCAACTACAGCAGGAGCCGGGTGCGCAAGGTTATTACGTCGTCTTCGGCTCATGCGATACCGAAGCCGATGCCCGATCGAAGCGTGCGGTTGATTATCTTGTCAACACGCGTGGCATCGATGCGGGTCGCATCACGGTAGTCAATGGTGGTTGCCGCGAGACATTGACGGTCGAACTTTGGATTTGCCCGACAGGGGCAGGTGCACCAAGGGCGTCAAACTCAGCGACTGTAGATCCTTGTCCGGCATGTAAGAGGAAACCAGCGCCACGCCGACGAGCTCGGACGCGTCGCGGTCGGATGGACGAATAAGCAACTACGCTCGCGTCTCCAGAAGCTAGAGAGCGCGAACTTTCCGAACGGGCGATGTCTCTCCACACGAGAAGCATCGCCCGCTTCGCTTTTCAGGAAGCTATTAAGCCTTAGACGACTGGCTGCGCGCTGTGGTGCATCTAAGGGTTGGTAAACTTGTGGCATACAAACGTGAGAAAATATATTAAACTTGCAACCCAGCGGGATTACGCGATTTGCTCTAAACCCTTTTTGAAAATATGACTAATCAACTTGCAAAATTCATTCTTCTCGCTCTTCTCGTTGTTGCTGTTCCCCTGCAGTTTATCGCGCAGGGGTCCCCTCTGGATGCCGGCAATGACAGCCTGGATCCGGGCAAGTATTCCGACGACTGGCGCGCTAACGGACCTCCGGGAGGCGACGTGCGCAGTCTGGTGGTAGACCCAAACAATCCTGATCGCTTCTATCTTGGTACTCTGGACGCGCAGATTTATACCTCAGCCGACGCGGGGAAGAATTGGCAGTTGCTTTACAACTTCAACAAGCCCCGACTTTTCGTAGACCACATTATCGTCGACCCGCGCGATTCAAGAACCCTGTACGTTGCTGCTCATCGACACAATGAATCCGGCGGGTTTTTTAAGTCGACCGACGGCGGACGGAAATGGCACGAGAGTCGGGAATTGAAGAACGAAGCCGTGCATTCGCTGACTCAAGCAGAGGCCAATCCAAACGTTCTGGTCGCTGGCACTTTCAATGGCATCTTCCGTTCGGATAATTCGGGAGACTCGTGGACGCAGTTGCCGACTTACAATACGCCCGATCTGGTTCACGTAGCGTCGCTGGCAATCGATCCGAGAACCACGAATACCCTTTACGCTGGAACGTTTCACCTGCCATATAAATCCACCGATGGTGGGCAGAGCTGGAAGAGTATCAAGAACGGAATTATTGACGACTCCGACATTTTTGCTATTAATATCGACCCTCGGGATCCGAACCACATCATCGCGTCCGCCTGTAGTGGAATCTATGAAAGCAGTAACGCCGGAGACAGCTGGTCAAAGGTGCAGGGAATTCCCTCTCAGTCGAGAAGAACGCGAGCCATAGTGCAACACCCGTCGATTCCGGGCCTCGTCTTTGCCGGGACCACCGAAGGATTTTGGCGTTCAGAACGGGGCGGAAAGGCTGATTCATGGATGGTCACTACCTCCAGACAACTGGAGATCAATTCAATTGCCATTCATCCCTCCCGTCCACAGACCATCTACATAGGCACAAACAATTACGGCGTGATGGTCTCTAATGATGGTGGAAAAAACTTTATGCCGACCAATGGTGGCTACAGCGGGAGATTTGCCAATGTGATCTTTGCAGATCGTGAAATGCCTAATCGCATCTATGCTGCCACCATCAACACGACTACCGGCGGCGGATTCCTTTTCATTAGCACCGACAATGGCGAAACGTGGCGCCCATCGATGCGCAATATGCCGCCTCGCCTGATTACCTATGCGATTCTGCAGGACGCTCGCGACGCCAACCTTATCTACCTGGGCACCAATCTCGGCGTCTATCGATCACTCGACCGGGGGGCTTCGTGGGCGCCCGTATGGACGGCAACGAGGCCAACGACCGCGCCAAAGGGCCGTCCCGGCAAAAAGAAGACTCCCGCAGCCCGCCCAGCTCAGACCACTGCGGCACAAATATCCAATGACATTATTCGCAGGGCCCAGCAGGCATTGAATGCGGCGGGTTATAACGTAGGCGTGCCGGATGGGCGTGCGGGAAGGCAGACGCTCGCTGCGCTCAAGAGATATCAGGCAGCTCGCCACCTGCCTGCAAACGGGAAATTCGACGAGGCCACGCTTGTGTCGCTTGGCTTTTCGAAGAGCGAAATAGGAAATTCATCAGCAGCGTCCGTGGTTTTGTCTGATGCCGTCAGCGCGCTCGCCCAAACGGTGGACGTGGATACCCAACGTCCTCTCTTGCTGGCTGCGACCAACCTTGGTTTATATAGCAGCCTTGATCCAACCAGGGGTTGGCAAAAGTTGTCCTACGGGTCTAACTTCGATCCTCGGACCAGCTGCATCGCAGCCCATCCTCAGCATCCGGAAACGATCTGGGTCGGCACTGCTTCTTCCGGCGTTTTGGTTTCACAGGATGGCGGAAAAACGTGGCAGCGGGTCTCCGGTGTTCCCAGTGAAGCTCCGGTGAATACCATTGCCTGGGATTTGCAACGGCCAAACTTCATATACGTGGGAACGAAACAGTCGTTCTATATGACACGCGACGGTGGCGCAAACTGGAGCCGTCGGGGTGGCAACCTTCCTTTCGGTGATTTCACCAGCATCTTGATCAATCCGCGCAACGGAGATGAAGTCTTCGCTGGCAACGCCTATCAAACCGGCGAAATCGGTGGCGGCGTTTATCGGACGATCAACGCGGGGCACACGTGGGCTCGCATTGATCCCAAAGAGAATCGGCTACCGAGCCAGCGGATTTGGGCACTGGCTTTCGATTCGCGAGATCAGAATACTCTCTTTGTGGGATCGCACTCGGCAGGTGTTTATGTTGTGCCGCGTGGCTCCAATAGTGTGGCCGCGGTAAATCAATGATCGGTTCAAGGAGTTAAGATCAGGTTATCACTTTAGCGCAAAGGACTTAAGCGAAGGGGTCCGGGTATATCAGCACCTTGACACACGCTTATTCCGACGTGTACATTGCGAGCCTACCCGGTAAGCGACTGGTGATTGTCGGACCAAGCGGGTGACTACGGGCGCGGCGGAAATCGAAACCAATAAAACCTCCTTTTCCAAATCTAAACGGCTCGCATTCCTCGCAAGCTTCAACCCCCACCCGATATTTATCGCCAAGGTCAACGAAGCAAGTGCCGCCTAAGCACTATTCTTCGCTCGTTGCATATGGGCAGGGCTCGCAGGGCGAGTGGATTTAGTGAATACGAACTTAGGGCGGTGAATTTTCCGGGAATGTTACAGGAGTCTGCATGGCTAGTGAAGAATCGAAATTAACCAACCAGGAAGTAAGCGACGACAACCCCGCTTCCACCGAGCAGGAAAGCTCGCCAGTTATACCACCCACACCAACACCACCCACTAAGGCACCGAGCGCTGCGGCGGCTGCGAATACCGATGACGACGACGAGCCACGTGCAGGCGGCGACGTCGACTTCGGGCAATTGCTCGATCAATTTGAGCAAGAGCAAGCCTCGCTTCAGGAAGGCGAGGTAGTTCGTGGCATTGTGGTCGGAATCAGCGATCGCGGCGTCGTAATTGATTTCGGGTACAAGTCGGAAGGCATCGTTAATCCCGCTGAATTCACCGAGAACGGCGTGCTGGCAGTTAAGGCGGGCGACGAAGTTGATGTGCTCGTTAAAAACATGGAGACGTCTGATGGCCTGCCGATATTGTCGCGCGCGGATGCGGTGCGCATGAAGGCCTGGGACGAACTGGAGAAATCATACCGCGACGGAACAAACATCAAGGGCCGCGTGATGGAGCGCATCAAGGGCGGGCTGCGGGTGGACATAGACGGCATTGGCGCATTCTTGCCGGGCTCGCAGGTTGATGTTCGCCCAGTGCGCAATCTGGATTCGCTTCGCAATCAGGAAATCGAAGCAAAAGTCATCAAACTCAATCGCAAACGGTCGAACGTTGTTCTTTCACGCAAGGCCGTCATTGAAGAAGAGAATGCCGGACGGAAGGGACAAACGCTAGGGCACATTGAAGAGGACATCGTCGTAGAAGGCCAAATCAAAAACTTGACCGACTATGGCGCCTTCGTCGATCTCGGCGGAGTTGATGGTTTGCTGCACGTAACTGATATGTCCTGGGGCCGCTTGCAAAACCCCAGTGAACTTTTCCGCGTGGGCGACAGTATCCAGGTAAAGGTGCTGAAGTTTGATCGCGAGCGTGAACGCGTCTCCCTGGGTTACAAACAACTCTTACCGGATCCGTGGTCAAGCGTTGAAGAGCGGTTTCCCATCGGTACGCGTGTGCCCGGGCGCATTGCCAGCGTTGCCGATTACGGCGCTTTCGTCGAGCTCGAGAATGGCGTTGAAGGACTCGTGCACGTATCGGAAATGAGTTGGTCAAAACGTGTAAAGCATCCCAGCAAGCTGGTGAATCCAGGCGACGCGGTTGAAGTGGAAGTCTTGAGCGTCGATCCGAAAGCTCGACGTATTAGTCTGGGAATGAAGCAGATTCAGGATAATCCCTGGCAGACGTTGCATGAACGCTATCAAGTCGGAACCCGCGTTCATGGTCGCGTAAGAAACCTGACCGACTTCGGGGCGTTCATTGAGATCGAAGACGGAGTTGACGGGCTGGTTCACGTTTCGGATATCTCGTGGTCCCGGCGCATCAAGCATCCGAGCGAAGTGCTGAAGAAGGGGCAGGAGATTGATGCCATCATTACGAGCATCGATGCCGAGAATCGGCGACTCTCGCTTTCAATCAAAGACCTCGAGCCCAACGCCTGGGATCGTTTTGTTAACGATCACAATCCTGGTGATGTTGTCCGCGGCAAGATTGCTCGCTTCGCAAACTTCGGCGCCTTCGTTGAGCTGGACGACAATCTCGAGGGGCTTTGCCATATTTCGGAACTCTCAGAAGCGCGCGTCGAGAAACCCGAAGACGTTGTTCAGCTTGGCCAGGAAATGGAATTTAAGATCTTGAGGATTGATGCGGAGAGCAAAAAGATAGGACTGTCAGCGCGTGCGGTGGGCAAGGATGTACCGATCGTGGACGCGAAGGTTTATTCATCGCAAGCGGGTAGCGGCATGGCGTCTTTGGGTGAACTGGCCGATTTCGGCCTTGGCAGAGCTGCCGAACCAGAGACCAAGCCTGAGCCGGAAGCTAAGTCCGAACTGGAGCCAGAGCCTCAACCTGAGGCGGATGCGGTGCGTGAGCCTGAACCCGCGCTAGAGCCTGTCAGTGAGCCAGAGCCGGCGCCGAAGCCTGTCACTGAGCCGGAGCCTGCGGCGGAAGCGGCGGCCGAGCCGAATACCGCGCCCCAGGCTGAGGCTGCACCTGCCGCGGAAGCAGCAGCAGAGCCTAATACCACGCCGGAAGCCGCCGACTCTGACCACGAAGCAAAGACGGACAAGGAGCCCGTATAGTCCGAGCCTATGTTTCCGGCGCGGAGGATCCCAGGAGCTGAAAAGGTTTGCTGTCTCGTCCTAGCTGGTCCATTGCCGACACATCTTGCCCGGCTTGATTGTTTTCTGGTAGGGTACGGACTTGAACACACCTCGCCGCTCTTAAGACGTACAATGAACTATCGCTTGGCTACTCATTTTTTGGGCTAGAGCCATCTTTCTCATCTGAGGTGATGCATGACAAAAGCGGAACTCGTCGAAGACGTCGCCGAAGCGGCGGAACTGACTAAAAAAGATGCCGAGCGATTAGTCGAGATCGTTTTTGAAAGCATTATCGGGACCCTCAATCAGGGTGAGAAGATTGAACTCCGTGGCTTTGGTAGTTTTCGCGTGCGCGAAAGAGGGGCTCGACGTGGTCGAAACCCGAAGACAGGCGATCCGGTTAGCATCCCTGCCAAACGCGTCCCTTATTTCAAACCCGGTAAAGAACTCAAAGAGTTGATTAACGAACCTACCTCACAACCTGCTGCTACTTCCGAAAACTCAGCTAGCGTGGTTTCTGACGACACGCGCCAACCTCCCATCATGTAGGGCTGCTGCCCAGAGGATTCAACATTGGACAGGCTGTGGAGTCCCTGGCGTTACGAGTACATCGCTTCCGGTTCTGCAGACTCAGAAGCAAGCGGCTGCGTTTTTTGTAAGCTTCGCGACGATCCCGACAAAGACGAAGCGAATTTCGTTATCCACCGTGCTGCTCACAGCTTCATCGTTCTCAATATCTATCCTTACATCAGCGGCCATTTGCTCATAGTTCCTTACGAGCACGTCGGCGAGCTCGATGCGGCTAAGAAAGAAACCACGGACGAGTTAATGGATTTGACGAAGCGTTGCCAAACGGCGCTGCGCGAAGCTTACCAGCCCACTGGCTTCAATATCGGTATGAACCTGGGCCGATCCGCCGGCGCCGGGATTGTAGGCCATATCCACATACATGTACTGCCACGTTGGACCGGGGACACAAACTTCATGTCAACCGTCGGCAACACCCGCGTTATCCCTGAAGATCTGGCCACGACCTATCAGAAGCT
>JBGPYG010000074.1:0-11542 GCA_041493085.1 Pyrinomonadaceae bacterium
TCACGATCTGTCACACCTGCTTCATCCTGAGACTCATGAAAAGCGAAGCGTGAGCCGCGCCCGCCGGCGCTTGCCCCTGATGGCTCGCACTGCCGACGTCATCATCACGCCAACTGAAAGCGTCCGCCGCGCAGTCTGCGAGCGTCTCAGAACCAGCCCCGAGAAAGTCTTCGCCATACCGGAAGCGGCGCGCGCTTGTTTTTGTCCGCTGACTTTTGCAGAGACCGAAGGCGTGCGCCGGAGGCTGGGCATCGACGGCGACTTCCTGCTCACGGTCGGCACGCTCGAGCCGCGCAAGAATCTGTCAGTGCTCCTAAACGCTTTTGAGGAAGTGATACGCGCTCGGCCACAAAGCAATACGCTGCTCGTAATCGCTGGTGGCCGCGGTTGGTTAAGCGGCCCGCTGTTCGCCGCGATAGAGCGGTCGCCGGCCCGGGATCGCATTCTCCTTACTGATTATCTTCACGACGAGGACTTGCGCGCACTTTACGGATCCTGCCAGGCCTTCATCTATCCTTCGATATATGAAGGCTTTGGTCTGCCGCCACTGGAAGCGATGGCGTGTGGCGCGCCGGTTATCGCGAGCCGCATTCCCGCTATTGAGGAGACGACCGGCGGTGCGGCGCTGCTCTTTGATCCCAGAAGTGTCGGCGAACTCGCACAGAAAATTCTCGAACTCCTTGACGATGAAGACGGGGAAAACGCTCGACGCGCACTTGCAACTGCCGGGCAGCGGCGCGCGGCGGAGTTCTCGTGGGAAAAAACCGCGCGATTAACCTGGAGCGTTTATGAAACCGCGTTGCAGCGGTTCCATACCTGAAGAGCGGGGGCAAGCCCACCTTCCTAACCCGGAGCTTCTCTGTGTTGAGTGTCACATTGAGTCTGAAAGCCATTCAAGAGAATGACAAATCTCGAATCCGAGAGTCTCGGGGTCGGGAAGGTGGGCTCGCCCGCGCTCTTTACGACTTGAGGCCATTCGTCTTCTCACTCATGTTCCCGATAGAGATAAATGGAATTGCCAAATACGGCTTCGGGTTTACGGTCGCGGTAGCGCGCGAAATAGTTGTGCTGCTGTGCGGGTGTCTCACGTCCGCTGCCCTCGCTCCAACCCGGCACGGTCGAGCCGTTGAGATAGCTCGCGCCCAGCGCGACGTAGCGCGTGTTCTGTAGACTGACTTCGGGAGGCGCTAGCAGGTCAACATACTCCACGTCGTAAAGCGGCAAGGTTACCGAGCCGCCCAGGAAAGCTGCGCGCACGCGCGTTTCACCTTTCGCCTTCAAATAAGCCGCAACCGCGCCAACGTCATCGCCCCACTCGATGTTCGAGTCTGAAAGGTACGTCCAGTGGGGCCGCGCTGATGCAAGCTGGTTCATGTATGAGATGTAGTTTGGGTAAGCGCGCACGGCCTCGACTGCGCAGGCGGCTACAATGACGGTCACTAGCGCGAGGGCGAACGCCCGGGCCTTCCGAACACTTAGCAAGCGATCCAGCAGCGCGCCCCCCAGGATGAAAAAAAATGGAAAGACGGGAAGGAAATGCCTAATGCCAATGTTGATATCGGCAAGCATGGCAGGCACGGCATAGATCACTAAGGGCGCGAGTAGTAATAAAAACTTCACGTCGCGCCGGATTGCCCGCTGCACTGCCCAGCCGAGCGAGACTATCGTAAGAAGTAGAAAAGGAATGGTTGTCTTCAGCGCGAACGCAACCGGAAAGTAGTACCACCAACCGTGCTCGCTATATTGCCCTAACAGAAACGCTGGATGGCCCAGATCATTATGGATAAAGGTCTCGTACGCCCCCAAAACGAAGTAGGGAGGCACTAAAACCGATAAGGGCGGCAACAAAGCAAACATTGTGTTCGCATACGCAGGAGCCCTGTGTGCGAGCAATTGAATATCGGGAACCGACAAGGCCTGATGATGAAAGAAATAAGCGGCGTTCAGCACCAGCAGAGCCGCAAACGCAGCGGTCATGAAGTGGCCTATGACCTGTCGTCTTTGCACACCAGGCGGCGGGCGAAGCATAAATACGCCGCCGGAGGCCAGCAGGATCGGGAAAAGAATTACCATTGAGTATTTGACGGCGAGCGCCAGACCGCACGCGAGCCCGAGAAGTATCGCCCGCCGCAGAGTAGGCGCCGAGCCATAAACATAGAGCGCGAAGAAAAAAAGCAAATAGGCGAAGGCGACATGTATGTCTTTGGCGACTCGTCCGTGCGCCAGGATAGTCGGTTCGAGGCTGAAAAGAGCAACCGCCAGCACCGCGGCGCGGGCATTGAACAAGCGTCGGCTGAACGTGAAAATCAGCGTCCCCAATAAGAGCGTCAGGATGATCATCGGCACCCGCGACCAGAAAAAGATAGCTCTAAAATGTTCGCGGTTAACGGTCCAAAATCGTGCTCCTGCCGTCACCGTCTGTTGCGCGGAAGGTTGGTTGTCGAGGTCATCGAGTGACGGTGCCTGCACCGAAAGAAACAAGAGCGGCAAGGCGGTCAACACGTGCGGCAAGGGCGGGTGATCGTGCGCAAGGTGGAAGGCTTCGGCGGTGAGGTAATAGTAGCCGGCGGGAATGACCAGCGTTTCGTCGATGGTAATGCTTTTTCGCGCTACAACCGTGAGCAGGTTGACTGCCATTATCAGCAATAGTCCCGCGGAGAATAGCTGCGGCGCATATCGCTTCGCGATACCGCTGAGTGTTCTCGTTCTGGTCCTTTCACCGGTCACATCAATCCCCCGGGAGCAACTACTCTTTTTCGCGGAATAAATAGATTGAGCCACCGAAGACTGCTTCAGGTTTGCGGTCACGATAGCGCGCAAAGAACTCCGTTCTTTCAAACGACCGGCGGCCGATCACGTTTTCATCGCCCGGGATCAGTGAGCCGTTAAGAAAGCTCGCGCCTATCGCAACGTAGCGAGTGGGCGTTATATCCGGCGGCAGTAAAGTCATATCCAGATAGTCCACGCCGTAACTCCCCAGTGTGCTCCAGCCGCCCGAGAGCGAGCCGCGTACCTTCGTTTCGCCGCGCGCCTTGAGATAAGCCGCCAACTCGCCTAAGTCATCGCCCCACTCCACGTTTGAATCGGAAAGGTAGTACCAATGCGGGTGTCGAGACGCGAGTTGATTCATGTAGGGGATATAGTTGGGGAAAGCGTGCACGGCTTCAAAACCCATCCAACCAAACAAAATCACCAGGACGGCAACGCCGATCATTCTTCGCGCGCTGAGCAACTTCCCGAGCAGCGCGCCGCCGGCAATAAACAGAAACGGATAAACCGGTAGAAAATGGCGAATGCCAATATTGATGTGACTCGTTAGTGAGATTGCCAAGTAAATGCCAACCGGAACAACCAGCCACAGAAAACGCTTATCGCGTTTCCCCTTTTGTTTAATAGTCAACTTCCACACTGCCCAACCGAGCGCTACAACTGCCAGCACCAGGAATGGAATTGTTGTCTTGAGCGCGAACGCGACCGGGAAGTAGTACCACCAGCCAAGATCGTTGTACTGGCCCAGCAGCGACGTCGCGTGGCCGTAGTAGTTGTGCAACTCGATGTTGTAAACACCGAAGAGGTAGTAAGTCGGCACAATCTTCGACAACCAGCGAACGCCGGTCGTAACAAAACCCAGCAGCGCCGGCGTCCTCTGCGCGACCCAGCGCACATCAGACGCTTCCAGCGCGGGACGTTGAAAGTAGTAGGCGGCATTCACGAGAAAAAGAACGACGACGGTTATCAGGCCGCCATGAAGCAGAACTTGCGAGCGGCGTTTGCGATCACGCCGATTGGTAAACAACCGGGCGAGCAGGTAGATTCCGAGAACCGGCACGATCACCAGCATGGAAAACTTGGTCAGCAGCGCCACGCCGCTGGCCAGTCCGAGCAGTAAAGCCCGTTTCAGACTGGGACCGCCGATACTGGGACCGTTAATACTGGGACCGCGGGCGTCTCGCCCGCTTTCGTTGAATGCCACATAGTCCGGATTGTCAGGTTCAACTGGAACTTGAGTGAACGTGTTGCTTGAGGCGGGCGAGACGCCCGCGGTCCCAGTATCGGCGGTCCCAATATTGGCGGGCCCAGCATTAACGACCGGCTTTGGTTGCGATTGTTCGGAATAAAAATATAGCGCCACGAAAAACAGCAGGTAGACCAGCGCCGCCGGCACGTCGGTGTGGACTATGTGACCATGCGCGAGCACGGTTGGCTCCAACACATAAAGACCGACGGAAATCACAGCGGCCGTGTCACCGAAGAGCCTGCGCGCGAAGACGAAGATGAGCGCGCCCAGCGCGAGCGTGATGGGAATCATCATCACGCGCGGCCAGAAGGTGACTGATTCGAAACGCCCCTTGTTGGCCTGCCAGAAACGTGCATGGAAACCATAGGTGCGTTCCATGAAATTCTCGTCGTCAGTGTTTGGCGCCGGCGGTTCATCCGGCTGCACGAAGAGGAGCGGCAGCGCGGCCCACATCTTGACCAGCGGCGGATGTTCGTTGTTCAGTTCAAACTCGCCCGCGACCAGATGATAGTACCCGGCAGGGATGTGAACGATTTCGTCGGTGGTGATGCATTTGCGCGAAATCACTGCGAGCATCTGGAGGCCCATTACTGTGAGTAAGGCTGCGCTGAGCAGCTCAGCACCATGCTTTCGCGCCCAAAGCAACACCGAGGCTATGGTGCGCCGAGGCTCGAAAACCGGTTGCGCAGTCTCCGTCGCAGTTTCCTGATTTAGTGATTGGTCCATTTGACCCTACTCGGCGGATCGTGAAAGTTCGGCAGTATGCAAACCGAATTCTCCAACTAACGACCGATTATCCAGAAGGCGCGGTCAGGTAGCGGCACCTTCGCCCGGGCAACTGTGAATTGGGAGCCTGCGGCAATGTATGCCGTATAGGGCCCACTCTTCGCGATGATCTTACTGCTCGAAAAATTCACTTCGGTTGTAATAACGACGGCTCCCGCTGGTGCGTCTGTTGCGCTGGGCAGCCGAACGAACTGCGAGACATCCAAACCTCGAAGCATCCCATACCAATAGGCCTGTATATAGCCAGGCTGCGACGTCTGATCAATCAGGTAGATAGGTTTGCCCACGGCAGCGGCCGCCATGAATAGTTCCGGATATCCGGCATCGAAAACGGCGAGGCGCGCGCTTGATGACTTGTAGCTCCCGTGAAATTGCCCTTGAAAAATTGCAGCTTGCAGCCCCGTAAAGATCAAAGCGAAAGCTAAGACAGCATGGCGTGCCTGTTGTTTTGCACCGGCTTGAAGTAACCGGGCAAAGGCAGGGATAGAAAAGATCAAGAGGAAGGTCGGCAGAGCAATGAGACGCAACGAAGGAAACTGATCGCGCGTGAGCGAAGCCGGCACGATTGATACCAGAACTCCATACAACATGAATCGCCACCAGGGGTCGCGTCGATGGCGGAACAATACCAGGGCGATGCCGCCGGCTATCACCAGGGCGGGAGCCAGCAGCATAGCTCCCATACCAGGAATATGAATGGCCGGGTTCGAATCTCCAACGAAGAGCAAGTTCCATGGGGAGACGTTGCCCGCGTAGTGTTGAATAAACTCCGTTACTATGTTCAATGGTGTACTTTGCGGTGTGATATAGGTTGCCCAGCGGAACTTGGTGAGGAGCGCGCCAGGATGGGTGTTATTGAATATCAGGAGGGGGATTAACGTCAGAGCGTAAACCACCCAGGTTTGAATAATCGCCTTCAGGCGTTGGCGGGTGATGAAAAAGATCAGACCCATAGCCAGCAGCGGCGCTAAGAGCCGACCGATTGAATATGAATACGTCAAAAGTGCCAGGGTCACCGCTAGGCTCACAACATTGAGGAGTGACCATCTTACTTTGATTGCTGCCTGGTGCAGCACGAGCAAAAAAAGAGCGAGTGCGAGGGGATAAAGAGCAACCTCGAGGACGAGCCGGCTGAGCTCAAAGAACCACGGCGTGAGCAGTGCTGTGACTCCCACGATCATGCCGATGCGACGCTGTCCCGTCATCTGCTTAGCCAGGATTCCCAACAATAATGCTGCCATTAGTCCCAGGACCACGCTGAGCAATCTGGCGACGAAAATACTCGAGCCAAACAGATGATAAAGCGCGGCCAGCAGATAGATGTAAGTGGGATTCTTGTATTCGCCGAAGGCGCGAAAATAGAGTGGCCACGAAACGCCAAATTCGTCGCGGCCAGTTTGTGAAATCGTGTGGGCGTTGTAAGCGATGGATGATTCGTCGAGATAAAAGCCGGGCGGGTTATTGGGCACACCGGCCACGTAAACAGCAGTAGCTACAAGAATGACGACGGTCAAGAGCAACACTTGAGAGCGACGTCGGCGATTCTCAGTAGTCGTAAGAGTTGTGAGTTGTTCCCCCATTTTTGGGAATCAGCGCCGGATGAAGAAAGCAACGCACCCCACGCACTTGCTTTCTGTAGCTTTGCACAAAAATTAAATGAACCAGCCTGCGCAGCCGTATCAGAACCGGGAGCGGTAGCGACCGGCACGAAGGTCAACCTGAAATCGCGCGCATACTCAACGACACTGACCTCGACCGGTTGAATTTAGGGCCGGTCGCTACCGCTCCCGGTTCTGATACCGGGTGAGTTGAAGCACTTTTTGTGCAAGGCGTTTTTCTAATGCTTATTTCTCAAGGTAGAGATAGATCGAATTCCCAAATACGGCTTCGGGCTTACGATCTCGGTATTGGGAAAAGAAGTCTTGTCTTTGCGGCCCGGGCCCGGTGATAGCTACCGTCGAGCCATTCAGAAAGCTGGCGCCGATCGCAACGTAGCGTGTTTCTGGTAACTGCACATCGGCCGGTACAAGCAAACTGATATAGTCTACATCATACCGCGGCAACGTCGCCCAGCCACCTAAGAGGGCCGCCCGAACTTTCGTTTCACCACGCGCCCGCAAATAGTTTGCCAGGTCGGCAACGTCATCACCCCATTCGATGTTTGAGTCGGACAAGTAGTACCAGTGCGGATGACGCCACGTGAGTTCGTTCATGTAAGACATGTGATTCGGATAAGCACGCACGGCCTCAACCACTATCCAACCTGACAATAGAACCACGACCATTAACGCCACCTGACCAGCGCGACGTTGTTTGAGCAACCAGTCGAGGAATGCGCCGCCCAGGATAAAAAGAAAAGGGAAAGCTGGAAGAAAGTGTCTAATCCCGATGTTGATGTGGCTCTTCATCGAAACCAACACATAAATACCGAGCGGAACAAGTAGAAATAGAAACAGTTTTTCTCGCTTAATGAACAGTCTCCAGAGCGCCCATGCGAGGGCGGCGACAGAAGTAAGCAGAAATGGAATGGTCGTCTTGAGGGCGAATGCCGCCGGAAAGTAATACCACCAGCCGGTATCGCTGTAAGTGCCCAGCAGCGATGCGGTTTGCCCGTACCCTTTACTGGGCAGAACAGCATCGATCCCTGAGTTACGGGCCAGAACAGCATCAATCCCCGACAGAAGGTAGGTCGGCACAAGCCTGGAAAGCGCCCGCGCGCCTATCATCACCTCGCTGAAGTGGCTCGTTGAAAGAATCGAAGTGAGCCAACGAAACTCAGTTTCTTGCGGCGGCTGACCCTGAAAATAATATGCCGCATTGATGACCAGGATGGTTGTAAGCGTAGCGAGGCCCATGCGCCATGCAGTGCGTCCGCGCGCTTCACCTCGGCGGGGAGCCATCCAGATCGAGATGGCCGCAACAAGAATGAAGACGGGCACCACCATGGCCATCGAGAATTTGGTCATGATCGCCAGTCCAGTCGCTAATCCCAGTGTCAACGCGCGTCGCAACCCAGGGGCTTTTATATAAGCGTGAAGCGTGAAGAAGAACAGGAGATAGGCGAGCGCTGCAGGCAGATCGTTAAGCGCCGTTCGGCCGTGAGCGAGCACCGTGGGCTCCAGGCTGAAGAGAAATACTGCGAACACAGCAGCGCGCCTGCCGAATAGTTGTCGAGTATAGATAAAAATGAGCACGCCAAGCGCCAACGCGAGGGCAATCATCGGCACCCGTGACCAAAATGAAATGGCTGCGAAGTGGCTGGCATTAGCGCTCCAGAATTCTTCCTGGGCGCGCAGTGTACGCAGCAGGGCGCCCTCTCCTGGTCGAACCGTAATTGGCGGTTCGTTCGGCTGTATGAAGAGTAACGGCAGCGCGGCGTACATCTTGGTGAGTGGGGGATGATCTACGCTAATCTGGAAGTTCCCCGCAGCTAGATGGTAATATCCGGCGGGAATACTGACGACTTCGTCATTGGTAATGCTCTTGCGCGCAATGACCGCGAGCATCTGTAGGGCCATGGTGGCGAGCAAGGCCGCACTTAACAACTCAGCGCGATGCACGCGCGCCCAGCGTAGCATTGCGACCAACGCGCGCCAGGGCTCAATGACAGTCCAGCTCTCGACGGCCACACGCCCCTGACTCTCTAATGATTCGTCCATCCAACCCCCGCTCGAGGATAAAGACTGACCATCTCGCGGCGCTCGCGGTTACGCTCGCGCCGATCTTCTATTTTTTGCCGGTGATACGAAATCACCTGGTGCTGAGTCCCGACGACGGCGTCATTTTTAATGTACCCATGCGCGTCGTGGTTGCGAATCTAATCCACGCCGGGTATGTGCCCCTTTGGAACCCGTACATGTTCAGCGGCATGCCGTTGTTCGGAGCGGCCCAGGCAGGAGTGCTTTTTCCACTCAACTGGTTTTATCTCCTTTTCAGTATACCTGTCGCGACGAATCTAATGATGCTCTCGACTTATATGCTGGCCGCGCTTGGCGCTTACCTCTATGCGCGAAGAAGCGGGGCCGGCATCGCAGGCGCTGTCGCGACGAGCCTCATATGGCAGTGGAGCGCTTTCATGGTGGCGAAGGTGGGACAGACCAACGTGGTCCAGACGGCGGCCCTTCTCCCCTGGGTCCTCTGGGCCGTCGACGGATACGGGATGAGCGGCAAACGAACGCGCGGCGTTCTGCTCGCCGCGCTCATCGCGCTGCAAATCTTAGCTGGTCATCAACAAACATTCGCTTATTCGTTTCTGCTTGCCGCAGCTTACGCCGTCGTAATGGCGCGAGCCTCCTCTGGCCGCGAACGCACGTCCTATCTCTGGTCGCTGGCTTTATTGACGGCCGGAGTGGCCGCCGCGGCGGTGCAACTCCTGCCGACCATTGAATTGCTGCGCCATAGTCTGCGCGCGACGGCCTCTTATGATTTCTTCAGTTCATTCTCGATGCCGCCGCGGTTCGTGCTGACTTTCTTCGCGCCTTTCATAATGGGCGGGGGTGACGGAGCACTGTTTCGCGCGCCTTACATTGGACCGGCGTTTGTCGGCGAGTACATCGCGTACGTGGGAGCGGTGACGATCATGCTGGCGATCGTTTCACTTCTGCTCAAGCCGGATGCGCGAACAAAATTCTGGGCGCTGGTGGTTGTCTTTTGTCTGGCTCTCGCATTCGGGCGCTTCATTCCTCTTAATCTCTACAAGCTGGTTTACTACGTCCCCGTTCTCAACCTGTTCCGTGTTCCGGCCCGCCATCTCATGGAGGTGGAATTTGCGCTTGCCGTCCTCGCGGGCAGAGGGTTGACAGCCATCGCATCGCACGCATCGCCGCGGAGTAGCGCCAGGGCTTTGCGCTCCGTGAGCGTCTCGGGTGGATTAGTTTTTTTGCTGACTTGTCTTACGGTGAGTTGGTGGCGACCATCCGGTTTTCAACTGGCGAGAGTTGCACCCGTAAGCATACTGCGCGCCCCTGAACTTTTCATTCCGATCCTGATCGCCGGGATGAGCGCTCTGGCGCTCTGGATCTTTGCCCGCAACTACGAACGCCGTTTCGCGCGGAGCCTGGCATTCCTGCTCGGTGTCCTGGTTCTTGACCTTTGTCTCTGGGGGCAGGCGAGCGGATGGCGTTTTTCGCCCACACGGGCGCATCCCCTCTGGAGCGAACCGGAATCCGTCCGCATGCTCCGCAACCTGGAGCGAGATCGGGGAAACGCGCCCTACAGAATTCTCACGGAAGTGCAGCCCTTCTTCATAAACACGGGCCGGGACGAGGAGGAAAAATTCAAGCTGGGTTCATTCATGCTGTCGTTGCAGCCGGACACCTACATGATGCATGGAGTCGAGAACGCTGCGGGCTACGATGGCTTTGGCTTGACCCGCTACAGCAAGCTTGCGGGTGATATGAAGCTTTGGGGCGAACTGACGGACCCCGAGCGCAGCGTGCGCGGTCCGGGCCGCGAGTTTGACATCCTCAACGTGCGCTACCTGCTCAAGCAGAGTCCGCAAGGCGAAGCGCGAAGACGGGCGGCGGAGCGCGCGCCGCTGGCGGCCGCGCCGCAAACGGATGCCGCGCCCGCGATATTAAGCCTGGGCGGACTCTCTTTTGCCAAAGAGGAGTTGGGGGCACCGTCGCTGGTCAATGGCGAACGGCTGGTGTTCGCCATGCCGCCTATAGAGGCGAACAGCATCGCGCTTGTTACCAGTCTTGCCTGGTCAGCGAACGTGAAGGACGGGGAAGTGGTCGGGCACGTGCGCTTGCGTACCGAGGAGGGAAAGAATTTTGAGTTTCAACTACGCGCGGGCGAGCACACATCGGAATGGTCCCATGACCGCCCGGACCTGCAGTCTAAGATCCTTCACCGGCGTGCGCCGGTCGCAACGAGTTCTACCGTAGTCGATCCCTCTGGTAACTTCGATAGCCACACCTACGTCGCCAGGTTTTCTTTCCCGGAAACAGTCCGGGTGGCAGGTTGCGAAATCGAGGTCGCTGCGATCAAGGGCGTGCCGACCCTGACGCTCGACGTGAAGCGCGTGTCGCTTCTTAAGGATGGCGCTCCGGAACCTCTGCGCGGCGAATGGGTCGAGAAGCTTCCGGCGCGGACAGGCGAGGCAGACTCCCAGACAGCGGGCGGGGCGGAATCTAAAGGGTCTACAGGGTCTATGGGTGGCGGGCGTTGGCGACTGGCCGCCGAAAACGATTATCTGCAAATCTACGAGAACACACGCTCGTTGCCCCGCGCGTGGCTCGCGACTGCCGAGCTGGTGGCGACAGAACAGGAAGAGCTGGGTGTCATTCGAACCGGAAAACTTCCCAGCGGACCGTCGTGGGAACCTCTTCAAACAGCGCTCGTCGAAGCGCCAACCGGGATCAACTTAGGCAAGGGCGCGACACCCGGTAGCGCAGAGGTAACGCGACACGAGCCGAATCGAGTCGAAGTGAAAACTGTATCCGTCACGCCCGCGATCCTGGTGTTGAGTGAGAACCATTATCCGAGCTGGCGCGCGTATGTTGATGGGCAGCCGGTTGAAGTGATGCGCGTGGACTACAACCTGCGAGGAGTCGCCGTGCCCGCAGGTAATCACCTCGTCAAGTTTGTCTATCACCCTAAATCGGTGCTGGTTGGTCTGGTAATTTCGCTGCTGGCGCTCGCATCGCTCTTGTTGTGGGCGTCTGGTGTCGGCAGGCGCTAACTATCAGAACCGGGAGCGGTAGCGACCGGCCAGAGGCTTAACTTCGCAAACGA
>JBGPYG010000404.1:0-3286 GCA_041493085.1 Pyrinomonadaceae bacterium
GGAGAACCTGTCCGCCAGGGTCATCGATCTGGTGACGCCTCTGGGAAAGGGCCAGCGTGGATTGATCGTAGCTCCGCCACGCACCGGTAAGACGATGTTGCTCCAAACCATCGCAAATTCCATTACACAAAACCATCCCGAAGTGACGCTTATTGTTCTGCTGATCGACGAGCGGCCGGAAGAAGTTACGGACATGCAGCGGTCGGTTAACGGCGAAGTGATTTCGTCCACCTTTGATGAGCCGCCGACGCGTCACGTCCAGGTTGCCGACATGGTCATTGAGAAGGCCAAACGACTGGTCGAACATAAGCGCGATGTTGTTATTCTGCTTGATTCGATCACGCGATTAGCGCGCGCACACAACGCGGTTGTGCCGCCCAGCGGCAAGATCCTCTCGGGCGGTATTGATTCAAATGCGCTGCAGCGTCCGAAACGATTTTTTGGCGCGGCGCGCAACATCGAAGAAGGCGGATCGCTGACTATTATCGCCACCGCCCTTATCGACACCGGCTCGCGCATGGACGACGTTATTTTCGAAGAGTTCAAGGGTACGGGCAATTCCGAAATTCACTTGGATCGCCGGCTGAGCGACAAACGACTATTCCCCGCCATCGACTTGCAGCGCTCAGGCACACGCAAGGAAGAATTGCTGCTTAGCAAGGAAGATTTGGCCCGAATCTGGGTGATGCGACGCGTTTTGAATCCGCTATCTCCGGTCGAGCAGATGGAAGTAGTGCTCGAGCGTCTCGAGAAAGCCAAGTCAAACGCGGAATTCCTTGCTTCGATGCAAAGCTAAACGCAAGCATGAAGGCGGAAGGATGAGGGATGAACAATGCCCGTCTGTCCGCCTTCTTTGCAGCATTTGATCTCCGCCTCGTCTTCGTTCATCGTTTATCCTTCATAGTTCACTCTTTTTCCCATGCGCATCGCGATCCTTTCATCTGAAGTTGTGCCCTTCGCGAAGACCGGCGGACTTGCCGACGTGGCTGGGGCGCTTCCCAAAGCGCTGGCCAAACACGACGTCGACGCGCGTGTGATTCTGCCGCTCTACCAGCAGATCGATCGTGGCCGGCTCAATGATCCCGTTATCGAGAACGTGCCGGTCCAGTGGCGTGGCCAGATAAGACCAACGCGCGTCTATCAAAGCGATGCCGCCGGAGCTCCGGCTTACCTAATTGACGCGCCCGAGTACTTCTCCAAGGCTTCGATCTATGGCTACTCCAACGATCACGAGCGATTCGCCTTCTTCTCGCGCGCCGCTCTCGCACTGGTCAAACATCTCGATTGGCAACCTGACATTGTTCATGGCAACGATTGGCCCTGCGGCTTCGCCATGATGGAAGTGCGCGCGCGCCGGCGCTACGAGGAATTCTTTCGGAATACCAGGACGCTTTTTTCGGTTCACAACCTCGCATATCAAGGCGCGTTTGATCCGAACGATCTTTGGTGGCTCGGTTTCGGCGACCCTTCCGACAAAGACGACTTCATGCTCAAAGGCGCCGCGTCAGCCTTGAAAGCCGGGCTCATTGGCGCCGACGCACTTTCAACCGTAAGTCGACGTTATGCGGAAGAAATACAAACGCCGGAACACGGCCCCGGCCTCGATTGGCTACTTCGCGCGCGTCGCGATCGCCTGGCGGGAATTACGAATGGTGTTGATTATGAACTTTGGAACCCGGAGACCGATCCTCATATAGCGGCAAATTTTTCAGCCGAGGATCTGTCAGGCAAAGTGACCTGCAAGCTTGATCTACTTCGCCGCTTCGGTTTGCCTCAGGAGCCGGAGCGCCCAATCATTGCGATTATTTCTCGGCTCGTAGCTCAGAAAGGCTACGACCTGATCCGCCAACTCAACGGCGCCATTCTCCAAAGCGGCTCCTTCTTCATCGCCCTCGGCGCGGGCGCACAAGAGTATGAGGATTTTCTACAGCGCTGGCACGATAGCGCGCCGCGCCAGGTGGGCATCTACAAGGGTTACGCAGGCGAGCCGCTCGCCCATCAGATCGAGGCTGGGGCAGACATGTTTCTGATGCCGTCGTATTATGAGCCTTGCGGTCTGAACCAGATGTACAGCATGCGCTATGCGACGGTGCCGGTTGTCCGTGCTACGGGCGGGCTGGACGACACGGTTGAAGACTTCGACGCGTCAAAAGGTACGGGGACAGGTTTTAAGTTTCGTGACTACAATGCGGGTGCGTTGCTTGAAAAAATACGGGAAGCACTTTACTTTTATAGCAAGCCAGACGCATGGCGGAAGATCCAACTGAACGGCATGGCGCTGGACAACTCCTGGGACGCTGCCGCTCAGAAATACATCCAGCTTTATCAGGAAATAATTGAGCTGCCATAGGTTCTTTCGATCCGTTTAGAGGCGGGCATTGCCCGCCGGTTCAACTTTGAGACGGCGGGCAATGCCCGCCTCTAAACGAACGACTTACTGATGAGAAGGAGTTACTAAATGAGCGAACACGTGACCGAAGTAAGTGATAGCAGTTTTGAAAAGGACGTGTTGCAGTGTGACAAGCCGGTGCTGGTGGATTTCTGGGCGGCCTGGTGTGCGCCATGTCGCATGCTGGAGCCGACAGTCGATGCCGTTGCCGAGAAATATGCGGCCAGCGCGCGCGTTGTCAAGGTGAACGTTGACGACAATCCGTCGATCTCGCAGCGCTACGGAATCAAAGGCATCCCGACTCTGATTCTCTTCAAAGGCGGCAAGGAAGAAGAGCGTGTGGTTGGGGCAACTTCCAAAGAAGCCATCTCGCGCATGATCGAAAAACATGTTGCCGGCGCAGCCATGGCGTAACCTTTCCGTTTGAATTTCAGGCGCGGATTTCTCTGACGGTAGTCCGCGCCTGTTGTGTGTTTATTTGAAGAACGGTCTTTGGACTTTGGTCTTCGGCCTTTGCAGTTGAGTGTGGAGCAGAAGACACCTTCAGTCGACGAACAAGATCAAAGACCAAAGTCCAAAGACCCAAGACCAGTTTTAATCATGTCAAAAATAATCGTTGTCATAGGCGCGCAATGGGGTGACGAAGGCAAAGGCAAGATAGTTGACCTTCTGGCCGAACACTTCGACATCGTCGCGCGCTATCAGGGCGGGCACAACGCCGGACACTCCGTCCAGGTGGGCGACAAGTCGTTTGTGCTGCATCTGCTGCCGTCGGGAATTGTTCACCGCGGCAAGACCTGCGTGCTCGGCAACGGCATGGTGATCGACCCGAAAGCGTTTTTTGAAGAGGCCGATCGCTTAATGTCTCAGGGCGTCGAAGTCTCTCCCGAGCGCGTA
>JBGPYG010000317.1:0-5146 GCA_041493085.1 Pyrinomonadaceae bacterium
CATCGCGCTGCGTGGCTTTACGCAGCAGTTTTACGCGGCCCAGGCGCAGGTGACTTCGGCCGCCACCCGCATAAGACTGGCGGGCACAGGTGTCACACAAGCGCAAAGTAACCTTGATGCTTCCGTCGCGCGTTACCGCGCCGGCGAAGCGCAGATAATTGAAGTTACCGATGCGCTGACGACGCTGGCTGCGCAGAGGTTTGCTCTTTACCAGGCAATCTTTGACTACCAAACGGCGCTCGCGCGCCTGCGACAGGCGGCAGGACAATGAACACGAATTGAGTCCGACAAACTTTAGGAAGCTCTGAACAAGTGCTTTCGACGCGTAGCGTCGAAGACACTTAAAGAACCCAACGAATCAAATGAGCAACTCAGACAAAAATGATACTGCGACCGACACCGACTGGTTGGGCGAAGGTCCGCAAACGCAAACCGAAGAGGAGCAGGAAGAGTGGCTTGCGGTGCGACGCGAGCGTCTCGCCCGTGAGCGCCGTCGCAATCTAATAATCGTAACTTTGGTTGCAGCTGTCGCTTTGTTTCTGTTGTTTTTCCTGATTTGGAAGTGGCGCAGTAGGTCGGCGACGGAAGAAGCCGCAGCCGTGGTTGTCAGCGTCAAGGTGGCCAAAGTCGAGAAGGAAACAATTGCGGCCCCGGTTTCTGCGGTGGGCACCATTTTCCCGCGCGAGCAGGCGACGGTAGCAGCAAAGATCAGCGCGCAGATCAAGACGATGGCACTCTTGAAGAACAAGCTGGTCAAGGCCGGCGAGGTAATCGCGCGGCTCGAATCGCGCGACCTCGTGGCTCAACGTAATGAAGCGGAGGCGGCTCTCAACCAGGAGCGCGCAACCGAGCGCAGTGTGACTACGGGCACGATTCCGCAAACAAACGCCCAGGATCAAAAGGCATTGCGCGACGCGCAAGCCAGGGTGAGGACCGCCAGCGCCACTTACGAGCGCCGGCTGGTGTTGTATCAAAAGGGCGGCATCTCGAAAAAAGATCTGGAAGCTTCGCAAATGGATCTAACGACCGCTGAAAACGAGTTACAACTCGCCGAACAAACAATGGTGCTGCGCGCGAAGTCGCTCAATCCAAACGACCGCGCGCTTGCGGCTGCGCGCGTGCAAGCGGCGCAGCAACGCGTCGCCACGCTTGACGCCCAACTCAGCTATGCGACCATTCGCGCTCCTATCACCGGCATCGTCACTGATCAATTTCAATATGAGGGAGAGTTTGCTGCGGCGGGAGGCAGGCTCGTCAATATCGCCGACATTAGTCAGGTGATCGTCAAAGCTCCCTTCGCCGATACGGTTGCCGCGCAGCTCAAAATAGGCGACACGGCCAAAGTCTTGCCGACAGATACGACCGCCGAAGAGATGACCGGTCAGATCACGCTCATTAGCCGTGCCAGTGATCCACTCAATCGAACTGTGGAAATTTGGGTCACACTCGCGAATGGAGCGGGACGACTGCGTGCGAATGGGGCTGCCCAGGTTACTGCCGCAACCCTGACCAAAAATGACGCGATCGTAGTTCCCGCTTCTGCCGTAACACTCGATGCCAGTAATGCAAACGCAGGAACGGTGATGGTCGTCGATGCCGCAAACGTCGCCCACGAAACGAAGGTGACGGTCGGCATTCGCACCCTGGACAAAATTGAAATCACCGAGGGTTTGCAGGGTGGCGAGACAGTTGTCATCGAAGGCAACTACGCGCTGCCTGACGGCACGAAGGTCGAAATGAGTGAGGACAAGAAAGATGAAGAGCAGAAAAAGAAAGAACAAGAATGAGCTCGAGTTCAGCCATTGCAGTTTGGTTCGGAATCCTTGTTTAGCAGAGGAAGGGAAAGTTTGAATCTTCAACCGCAACGCGGTTGCGTAGCAAAGCCCAGAGTTGCCGCGGATGCGGCTACTCTGGGAGAGCTGGCAATTCAACAACCAACCCCACCCGGGGTTGCGGCACGGCTGCTGCTGAGCTCTACGCCATCGGAGGGCGCAACCCGTTCCGGGTTGTCTCGTTTATCGGCCCTGTCCCAAGGTAGCGCTGCGGCGCAACCTTGGGCTGAAGGACGTAGCCCCGTCGGGGCTGGTTGGCTTATGACCCCATTGCTCATCTATCCGAGGAGGGTCATCTAACTTTTGAATCTGGCCCGTCTCATCTCGCGGCAATCGCGCGCGGTCGTAGTTCTGATCCTGCTCCTGTCGGTCGCGGGTCTCTATGCCGCATCCCAACTCCCGACCGCGATCTTCCCGCAAACCGATTTTCCGCGCATCGTCATCATCGTCGATAACGGTGTAGTGCCTGCGCCGCAGATGCTCGTTTCCGTCACGCGTCCGTTAGAGGAGGCGATGAACGGCATTCCGGGAATCGTGCGCATTAAGTCAACGACGGCGCGAGGCGGTACGGAAATCAATCTCTTCTTCGACTGGAGCGTGGATGTGCTTCAGTCGTTGCAACTGGTGCAGGCCCGGATGTCGCAACTCTCGTCGAGCCTGCCCCCGACCGCGGCAATCCGCAACGTCGACCGGCTCACTTTCGCCGTCTTTCCCGTCGCCGGTTACAGCCTGGTTTCGGATACTCGCGACCCGGCTTCATTGCGCGATATTGCCAGCTACACTATTAAACCTCGACTGGCGCGGCTCTCTGGAGTTGCGGATGTGACGGTAGCGGGCGGCAAAAATCGTGAGTATCACGTCACGATTGACCCGGAGCGCCTCAATGCGCATGGTGTCTCCGTGCAGCAGGTCGCGGATGCAGTCCGAAACTCCAACGTGATCGCAAGCCCGGGACTCATCGAAGAGAATCACCAACTCGAACTAACACTCGTCAGCGGGCAGGCGACCGCGCCCGATCAACTCAACTCAATCGTCGTCGCCGTTATCAACAATGCTCCGATCACAGTCGCGGATGTTGCGACTGTCGGCGCAGGCGTAGAGCCGCAGTACACGATCGTTACCGCCGACGGTCACCCGGCAGTTTTGCTCAACGTCAGGCGCCAGCCAAACGCCAATACCGTCACAGTCACCGACGAAGTGAAGGCGGAGTTGGCGGCCGTCCAGCCGCAACTGCCGAAGGACGTCAAGATCGCGCCCTTCTACGATCAATCGCTATTGGTGCGCGAGTCGATGAAGTCCGTGCGCGATTCGATCTTAATTGGATTGCTGTTGTCCGTGGCGATCCTCTACGCCTTCCTGCGCAACTGGGGCACTACGTTAGTTGCGATTCTGGTAATTCCCGTCACGGTGCTGGTCACTTTTTTGGCGATGTGGCTCGCGGGGCTAAGCTTCGACCTGATGACGCTGGGGGGCGTGGCTGCGGCAATCGGGCTGGTGATTGACAATGCGATTGTGGTCGTTGAAAACATCTACACGCACATGGCGCGGGGACAATCGAGGCGCGAAGCGGTTGAACGCGCTATTTCCGAGATCACGATTCCGATCATCGGCTCGACCATCACCCCGGTAGTCGTCTTCCTGCCATTGACGCTCCTGACGGGAGTCACCGGTGTATTCTTTCGTTCGCTCGCGTTGACTATGGCAGTCGCGCTGCTGATGTCGCTGGTGCTCGCGCTTTCTTTTACGCCAGTGCTAGCCGAACGCTTCGTCAAAGTTAGACGGCGAGATCCGAAAGCTCCGGTTGAGGATGAATCGGCTACTGCTGCTACGGATGCCGTCAGCGAAATGCGCGCGGGGGACCATGAAGAGGAAGAAGAGGCTGGACGATTCCTGCGCGCAATTATTCGTCGCTACGAATGGGTGCTTCAGCACGCTCTCAGCAACCACTGGGTAGTGATAGCCGTATGCGTTGTGGTCTTATTAGGTTCATATGTCCTTTACCGCAACCTCGGCTCAGACTTTTTGCCGGCCTTCGACGAAGGCGCATTTATCCTCGACTATACCGCGCCGCCCGGCACGTCGCTCGCCGAGACCGATCGGATGCTTCAGCACGTCGAGCAGATGTTGAAGGAGACGCCCGAAGTCGAAAGCTATTCGCGCCGCACGGGTTTGCAGCTCGGGCTTTTCATCACCGAACCGAACACCGGTGATTTTCTGGCGAAGCTCAAGCCAGGACATAAACGTTCGACTGAGGAGGTCACCGCTGACCTGCGAACCCAGATTGAATCGAGCGAACCAGCTTTGCGCGTAGAGTTCGTTGGCATACTTTCCGACTTGATTGGCGATCTGACCAGTTCGCCCGCCCCCGTGGAAATCAGATTGTTCAGCGAAGACCGAGCGGCGCTACAACAGACGGCAACTGCCGTAGAAAAGTCGATCCAAAAGGTTCCCGGGGTAGTTGATACTTTCAACGGCATAGTGGTCAGCGGCGCGGCTATCACTTTTAAGATCGACCCACAGCTAGCGGCGCGCTTTGGCGTGACGGCCACTGATGTAGCGAATACGGTGACCACGGCGATGAGTGGCGACGCAGCTTCTTCGATCCTGCAACAGGGAAGGCTGATTACAGTCCGAGTCATGTTGCCTCCCTCAGCGCGCCAATCCCTCGACACGCTGCGCGGCTTGATCGTTCGCTCGGCGAGTACCGGGGCGCAGTTTCGTCTGGACCAAGTGGCGGTCGTGGAGTATGACAAGGGGCAGACTGAGATCCAACGCGACGGTTTGCGGCAGTCTCTGGCTGTGACGGCGCGACTCTCAGGCAGCGATCTCGGATCGGCAATCAGCGCAATCAAGACGCAACTGCCAAAAGATGTGAAGGTGCCGCCAGGAATGACGATTGAATACGGAGGCTTTTATCAGGAGCAACAATCGAGCTTCCGGGAACTGCTTCAGGCGCTGCTGCTCGCAATCGTATTGGTTTTCATCACGCTGCTCATCGAGTTTCGTTCGTTTGCCCATCCAATCTCGATTGTTGCCGGAGCAGTGCTGGCCCTGGGTGGTGTGCTCGCCGCACTCTTCATTACGGGCAGCACCCTGAATATAGTTTCCCTAATGGGCATGATCATGGTGGTAGGCATCGTTGCGAAAAACGGTATCTTGATGCTCGATGCGGTTGAAGATCATCTGGCTGCGGGAGACACGTTGCGCGAGGCGCTGTTGCGATCCGGACGCCGGCGCTTCCGTCCTGTGTTGATGACCTCGCTCGCTGCTATGCTGGGGATGCTTCCGCTGGCTCTCGCGCTCGGATCAGGGGC
>JBGPYG010000250.1:0-6200 GCA_041493085.1 Pyrinomonadaceae bacterium
GTGCGAAACGAGTGACACGCCTTACTACCTAACCACCGAGACTCCGGAAAGTCAGACTGCCAAACCCATCATTGCGACCAGACCAAAACCGGAAACAATGGCAATGAAACTCAGAAAAGGGGAGCGTGTGTTCGTCGGTCTCACCTGTTTCACACTACTTCCCAAACACAAGCGACCAACAACCACATAGGTCAGTAGGGACTCCAAGCAGAAGCCCTCCCTAACGATCCGGGTTCCGCAAAGCAGCCACAGCCAAACTATGAAATTGCCGGCGCACGCTATTGATATTCGCAAACGGTAGGGCGCGGGCGTGAGTGCGGTTCGTCAACAGGATAAAGGTTCGCTCCTGATTTGGATCGTTCCAGCAGCTCGTGCCGGTGAAGCCGGAATGGCCAAAACTATCGGGTGGAAGATCGGGGCCGGCGGCGGAATCTTCAGTTTCGGCCAACTGCCAACCGAAAGATCTTGCTTCGTCTAATCCCACCGTCAGGTTCTTTCGAAATAACTCGCACGTTTCCGGTTTTAGTAACTCAGTCTGACCAGCCAGAAACTGATTTGCCAGAGCAAGAGTTTCTCCCGCCGTAGAGAAGAGTCCGGCGTGACCCGCGACGCCGCCCAGGAAGTGTGCGTTTCCATCATGCACCTCGCCCCAGATCAGGTTTTCCCGCCCCCAACTCTTGTAATCGCCCGCATCACCATCGCCGGACATCTGCCGTTCATATGCATTGCCATTCTCGCAAGCGGCGATTCCGGTTTGCATCGTAATCTCGGGATTGAAGAACGTGTGTTTCAAGTTTAGCGGTTGGAAAATTTCGGTCTGCGCAAGCTCAGCCAATGGCTTGCCGGTTAATCGTTCGAGCAGCAAACCGAGCGTGATGAATCCCAGGTCACTGTAGATAACTCGCGTTCCCGGCTTGTATTCCAAGTCAAGATTGGCGATTGCTGCGATAGCTCGGTCACGTTCGCCAGCGGCAAGAATGTAGAGCGGGCGCCAGGCAGGCAAACCTGAAGTGTGCGTCAGTAGTTGGCCGACTGTGATTGCCTGCTTATCCGACCGGTCAAACTCCGCCAGGTAATGTGAGACGAGATGATCGAGCGAGAGTTCGCCTGCTTCAACTCGGCGAGCACAGAGAAAACTGGTAATCAGCGGTTTTGTGAGCGAAGCCAGATCGTAGATCGTGTCGCGCGTGGCGGCGATGCAGCGTGGTTCAACCACCGCGTTGCCCAGTGCCTCAGCAAAGATCTCGCGGCCTTGCTCGGCGACCAGGTAAACGGCGGAAGGGAAGTCGCCAGCGGCGATGCGCTCGGCTAGAAAGCCTGTGATGGCAGCGGCTGGCATAGTCATGGAGAACTCATGCCAACAGATCCAACCTGGACCTTCGCCGAGTGTTCTTCAATTCGGTCCAACGCTCGGAGCGCCAGGGCCAGTGCGTTTCGTCCTTCCGTTCCTGACACCGGCGCGGGGAGCCCATCGCGCGCTGCTTCTATAAACGCAAGCATCTCCGCGCGCAGCGGCTCCACATCGACGATATCCAGATTTCTAGTCTGCACACCCGGCCAGGCGCCACTCGCCGTTGGCGGCGCCAGGCTGCTAATCGACGCGTGCTTCGTAGCATAATCGACCGCGATGTAATCATGCGGCTGAAAGAAGCGCATCTTCCTAATCTTTTCCGTGCCCACGCGCGACGCGGTAATGTTTGCGACGGCGCCGGAAGAGAACTCAAGCCGCGCATTGGCGGCGTCGACCTTGTTTGTCAGTATAGGAATGCCAACCGCATGCAAGTCGGTTACTGCAACGTCCTCGCCAACCAGCCACTGCACGATATCCAGGTCGTGGATCATCAGGTCCAGTACAACATCGATGTCTAATGACCGAGCGGTAAACTCGCCGACGCGATGGATCTCAAAATAAACCGGGTTGCGCACGTGAGGTCGCAGCGCGACGAGCGCGGGATTGAAACGTTCCAAATGCCCGACCTGCAACAGCGCTCCACTCTTCGCGGCTGCTGCGATCATTTCGTCAGCTTCGGCGAGCGTCCGCGCGATGGGTTTCTCCACCAGCACGTGAATCCCGGCTTCAAGGAGGCCACAAGCGATTTCGCAATGTGACTCGGTGGGAACCGCCAGGCTAACCGCGTCTACGCTTCCGATGAGCTTGCGCCAATCCGTTGACCACTCGACTTTCCTTTCCGAGGCGATATCGTGCGCGGTCTTTTCGTCGAGGTCGCAAACGAAGGCGAACTGCGTCAAGCCTGCCGCGGCAAGATCAGAATGTATGCGCGCGTGTTGACGGCCCAGATGGCCCACGCCGACGACTGCGGTGCGTAAAGGCATAGTCAGTTGTCAGTGGTTCGTTGTCAGTAGTCAGTTGTCAGACTCACTAGTCAGTAACCAGTAGCTTGCGCTCAGCAGCGGGTTGTCAATTTGTATGTAGCATTTATTTCGATGATACTCCGTTCGCTCAGTCTGGATCATTTGTGAATGATTAGCGAACCACTGACAACTGACAACTGACTACTGACCAAATCGGAGTCGAATATACTTGCATCCTTCAACCCTTGCCAAGCGTGGCACTGTTCTTCTTTTTCTCGCGTTCATCGCGTTCTATTTCTACGGCCTGGGCCATTTCCCCTTACTTGGTCCCGACGAGCCCCGCTACGCGCAAGTCGCGCGCGAGATGTTCCTCCGTCACGACCTAATCACGCCGACCCTGGGCGGGCATCTTTGGTTTGAAAAGCCGGCGTTGCTCTACTGGATGATGATCGCCAGCTTCAAATTGTTTGGCGTGTCGGAATGGGCAGCGCGCCTGGGGCCGGCGTTGTCAGGTTTACTAACAATCGCAGCCGTCTTCTGGATCGGAAGGCGAGCCGAGCGCGCCACCGCCGATGCAGAACCAGGCGGACTTGGTTTTTGGAGCGCGTTGGTCGCAGGGACGACTCTGGGAATACTCGTGTTCTCGAAAGCGGCAAGTTTCGACATCGTCGTCACAATGACGACCACTTGGGCGCTCGCCTTTTTTATTGTTGCCGAGTTGGAAGGAGACGCTCAACGCCGCCTGCGGTTGTTAGCCGCCTTCTACATTTTTGTTGGAGTGTCGCTGCTCGCCAAAGGTCTGGTTGGATTTGTTGTTCCTTTCGGAGTGGTTGGTGCTTACTACACCCTGCGCGCCAAGAGCCCGGACCGCAGTGTCGCCTTCAGCCTCCTTTGGGGGTTGCCGCTGTCACTGATAGTTGCCGCCACCTGGTACGCGCCGATGATTTGGAAACACGGCTCACCTTTTATTAATCAGTTTTTTATCCAGCACCACTTCGCGCGCTATGTAACCGACAAATACCATCACCCGGCGCCGGTTTATTACTACCTCCTTATCTTCATTGCGCTCGCGTTGCCGTGGACCGCATTCGTCATCGAGGGACTTTTGCAGGCAGGGAAACGACTCTGGAGGCGCGATGAGTCCCTGCGTATGGACCCGGGGAACAAGTTTCGAGTTTTCACAATTGCGTGGGTATTGCTGCCGGTAGTCTTCTTTAGTTTTTCCAACTCAAAGTTACCTGGTTACATTCTGCCGGTTTTTCCAGCCGCCGCGCTGATTGCGGGCGAACGTCTGACGCGACTCAACTCTAATCCTGGAGTTGGCAGATGGGCCGTCAGAATAACGGGATGCTTCTGTTTGTTATTCGCGATTGCAGTGCTTGGCTATGCGGGACGCTCCGGCAACCTTTCTATCCGCTGTGCGTCGTTGATCGCTGCTCCGCTCGCGGTGGCGGGTGGCTTTGGTCTCGTCTGGGCAAAACGCGGAAGCGTTTCGGTAATGATAACCGGCGGCGCGACGCTGGCGACTGTTCTCATCATTCTTAATTGCGGCGGGCCGAAACTGGCGGCGCGCGAATCCACGAAGCAGCTGCTACAACTCGCTGACGCCCGCGGCTATTCCCAGGCGCCAGTCTATGGCTTGCAGCGAAATGATCGCACGCCGGAGTTTTACGCGGCCGGTCGTGTTGCTTACGAGCCAGACGGTGAAGCGATCAAGTACGAAGGAGTTGATCAGGTTGTGCGGGAGAGTCGGAGGCAGCAGGCAACTATTTTGGCAATGGTGCCCGTGAACGAAGTTAACCAATTCATCCAATTAAGTTCAGTACGCGTCGATGTGGTTGGAGATAACGGCAAGGTCGCGCTGGTGGCAGTGGGGCCTCCCTAAGAACCGCGACGGATTGAACCAGGACAGTCAGTGCAGATTCTTCACGAAGAAATCTATGACGGGCCGATCGTAGCTTTCGCCTTGCTCGCCCGTGGCTGAAGGTAGCGTGAAACCGCTCACGGGCAAGTCGGTTTTTGCTTCCACATTCGGAAAACAGCGTTCGAGGGATTTGGTCGAGTCGCGTAGATAGCTGTCGTCTTCGCCTGCGAGCAACAAGACTCGCCGGCTCCCAAGGCCGGCAGCCAGTGCACAAGAGTTCTTGTTATCATATTGCCCTAGAAAATAAAGCTCGGTAGCAACGCGAGCTGGAAGGATTAGCGCCATCGTACTGATGCGAACTTCACCGCGCACCGCGCCGTCGACAAGGTCGTTCTGATCGCGCGGAACGGAATCGAGGACAAAAACCTGAACGCTCTCGTCCTTACTCGAAGCGCGCAGCGCTGCATAAGCGCCCAGCTCTACCCCATAAATTCCCAACGCTTCTCCGACGAGTTGGCTGCGGCTCTCACCTTTCAAGCTGCGAAGAAAGTCGAGGGCGGCGAGCACGTCATCTCCCTCTCGGCTGCCAAAGGAAGTCCAATTAACCGGCGGGTTCAGTCCATGGCCTCTCAGATCAGGCCAGAGGATTGTGAAGTTAGTAGCCTCGTTCACTTTCATCCCCAGATTTAAGAGCAGGGAACGATCACCGCCATAACGATGCAGAAAAACGACTGCCGGCGCTCCTTCGGCGCCTCGCAAAAGCCAACCACGTGCCGCGGTGCCGTCGCGGTTTCTCCAGTTTTCTTCAGTCACTTTTAGAGATCTGGCGGTCCCGCTTATCTGTGCGAACGTTTGTGGTGTGACCAGATGAGAGCGGCGTTGCGGACGGGTAATCCCGTAGACAATCGAGGCCAGCGCAATAAGCAGCGCCACCAGCAAGATAATCAGGATCGGCAGGACCGCCTTGAAAAGCTTCTTGCCTAATCGTCGTCGGGTAGCCATGGGAATAGGGATGAAGGATGAGGGCTGAAGGATGAACAAAGAAAATAATCTTCGGTCAATCCCTGTTTGAGCCCATCGCTACATCGTCAGTGGAGAGTCCTTTCTCGCTCAAGCGAGCATAATCTTCCGGAGTGTTGATGTTGTCGAAAAAGTGATTTGCACGTTCAAGATCTGCCAGCTCGTCAAACGATACCCAGCGCGTATGCACAGATTGTAACAGAGCAACAGGCTTTCGCTCGCCGGATCTGATCAACTGCTCGGCACGGTCGAGGCCGGGTTCAACGCGATAGAGAGCGCAAAGAGGTTGAGGAATCCCATCGCTTTGGATTGGTGCGACCGCCTGGAAGTCGTCGCGGAGGCTCGCGAGCCTGACAAAGAGTGCGCGCGTCACCAAGGGAAAATCGCATGCAACTACCAGCGCCCACTCGGCAGAACAATTTGACAGCGCGGTGTGCACGCCGCCAAGCGCGCCCCACTGAGCATAAATGTCGGGAACGGCGGGAAGATTGAGCCGGGTCGCGGCCGTATTGTTGCCAATAACTTTTATCGAGGATGTGGCGGCGCCAAGTTCCGCTGCAATGCGCTCGACAAAGCTCTGGCCATCGAGCACTAGCTGCGATTTGTCAGTTCCCATTCGGCGCGACTGTCCGCCGATGAGGATGAAACCTTCGATTGCATCCATGGAATAAACCCTGGTATGAAACCCCAGCTCGAGACGGCGGCAACTTAGCACGCGATCATCCTGCGAGCAAGAGGAACGTTTTCGCCGGTTTCAGCGTCTAAGAAGCCGCAACGCGGGTTGGCCGCCTGGCGTCGCAAGTGAACGGTTTGCGTGAGGAAGCCTGAGCACGGCTAGCCGTTCGTTGGTGATGTTCGATGCCGAGCATGACCCCGTTCGTTGACTACCTTGACCCGTTTCGGAGCGAAAGCTATAGTCCCCTTGAGCATCGCCGGGTGCGGGGCGGGCAAATGTCTCGGGCAGTGAACAGCAAGAGGTTATTCTTAATGAAAAGTTTTGCAA
>JBGPYG010000428.1:0-2715 GCA_041493085.1 Pyrinomonadaceae bacterium
GCCGCCGGCGGACCCGAACGCCATCCTAGTTGCATTTCAGGAGCACTCCGCCGCGTTGGATGACCGTCTGCAACGGATGAACGATGCGGGCTGGCGGAAGTCGGTGCAGCTTCTCATCAACGACAAGCTGGAGCGCGAGGCCACAGTGGGCGAATTCCTCTGGTACATCTTTTTCGACGCTATTCATCACCGTGGACAGCTCAGCGCCTACATTCGTCCCATGGGCGGGCAGGTCCCCTCCATTTACGGACCCTCCGGTGACGATCCCGGTACATAGTCCGGCATCGGCGCTACAGACGGGGCGATGGATCATACGTGGTAGTATCAACGCGATCGATCATTTCTGCTTTGGGTAGTCCCACTTCTAATCATGCGTAAACCTGTCATTGCCGGAAACTGGAAAATGTATAAGCTGCTTGGCGAAGCGGTCGACACCGCGCTTGCCTTGAAGCCGCTGGTGGCCAACGTTAATCACTGCGAAGTCGTGATTGCACCCGTCTTCACGGCGCTTAAAACCGTGGCCGACAGACTTGAAGGCTCCAACATCGGAGTAGCCGGTCAGAATTGTTCGACCGAACTTGGAGAAGGTGCGCACACCGGCGAAGTTGCCGCGACCATGCTTCGTGACGTTGGCGCGAGATATGTGATTGTCGGTCATTCGGAGCGCAGGCAGCTCTATTTCGAGACCGACTCGATGGTCAACAAGAAGTGTCATGCGGGTCTTGCAGCTAATCTCAACGTTATCCTGTGCGTTGGCGAGAGCCTGGAACAACGGGAGCAGGGAACTGCCGAACGCGTTGTCAGCGGCCAGCTTAACGGCGGACTCAGTGGGTTGACAGCCTCAAACCTCGACCGTATCATCGTTGCCTACGAGCCTGTTTGGGCCATCGGTACGGGACGTACAGCGACGCCGGAGCAAGCGCAGGAAATGCACGCGTTTATCCGGCGCGTTTTCGCGGATAGGTACTCCGATCAGGCAGCGAATGAGCTGCGGATTCTCTACGGAGGCTCGGTCAAGCCGGACAACATCGCCGGCTTGATGTCGCAGACAGACATTGATGGAGCGTTGGTCGGCGGCGCGAGTTTGCAGGCCGGGAGTTTTGCGAAGATTGTTAATTACAAAAACGGTAAATAGTAAATGGTAAATCGTAAATAGAAGAGCATGAGCGTCCCTTTGTTTCTTCCATTTACTATTTACGATTTACGGATGTGGGAGAATTGATTTGCTGAGTTACACTTTATACGGACTATTTATTCTGGCGTGCATTATCCTGGTTGTCGTTGTGCTATTGCAGCCCGGCAAATCCGGTGCGGGCGATCTGTTTTCCAGCAGCGTCTCAAGCACGGCATTTGGCCCCCGAGGTACGGCCAGCATTCTTTCGAAGATCACCATTGGAGCTGCTGCCGGCTTTATGCTTTTCGCGCTGATGCTTTCGCTCCCGGCCGTAACCGGTTCACATTCGGTTTTGCAATCAACTGCGCCGGAGGCGACGCCCACACCGGCACCGCAACCGTCGCCCGCAGCCAGTGTCGCTCCTGCGGCGTCACCAGTTAGTTCGCCTGCTGCTTCGCCAGCCAGTTCGCAGAAGTAGCAGGCACAAGCTCTAAGAGGCACAGGCCTAAAGTCCGCGGAACGTAAACTAACAGTTTGCGTTACCATTGTTATCTGACAACTCGGGCCGAAGTGGCGGAACTGGCAGACGCGCACGGTTGAGGGCCGTGTGAGGCAACTCGTGGGGGTTCGAGTCCCCCCTTCGGCACCATTCCCCTAAGTGTTGTGTTTCCAATGACTTACCGGTAAGAGGGGTTCGAACTCGAGTTCGGTCGTAAACTTAACTAACCCAGGTACTTACAACAACATCCGTAGCTTTGGTGTCTATCTAATGGCCAAAGTAGACACCACGTAACTAGGCGCTGACGCAAAAAGCCCGTTGCATAGGAGTTTTGCCCCGCGGGTTGGAGCTCCAGCTTTGAGACGTCATTGGAGACTTAACAGTCCTGGGAGAAAGCGGTTTGAAGCTCGCTCAGATCAGCGGACTTAAGCTGAGCATAATAGCTCCGAGGTTCTCTTCAAGTGATCCATTTTACTCATACCTGAAGTACGAGCGTGCGATCTAACTTTATTGCGCGGCGCCTCCGACCTCGTCGAACGCCAGCGCCGATGAAAGGTCGCGATATGCGTCGGCCTGAGCTAGGAGGTCGTTGGCCTTCCGCTCGAAGGTCCCGATGGCATCGGCTCCGGCGGCCCAGCGAAGCGGCGGATCGTCCAGACTAGTGACTTGGATCAGCGCCTTCGCGAGCTTGCTTGGATCTCCGCCTTGCAATCCATTCATTCCTTTCCACGCCGTGACCGTCTGTTTGGTTTTCTGAAAGTCGTCGTCGATCGAAGGCTCCGGGTAATTCGTCGATATTGGAAAACAAAGAGACTACAACCCATCTCATAAATGCCTCGAGTCCCCGAAGCCTAATTCTGACCATCTCGCTTTTGTGGTTCAACTTCCGGATTGCTCGTGACTCGAGAGCATCGCGGTAGTGTTGAGCTTGTACGAAGCTCAAATGAGTGCCTTGGCGAATTTGAGTCAACCGAGGAAGCGTTCTGTTGTCCAGATTTCAGAGTCACGACCTGGGCACTTTGCATCGATCCGCCGTTTGCCAAATTGATTCGGGGTAGCTGGTTTGCTAAGGTCGTCGTCATGTCCGAGCGTTCCACCGAGC
>JBGPYG010000323.1:0-4974 GCA_041493085.1 Pyrinomonadaceae bacterium
ATGTTGCACTTCAAACTTGAATCCACCATTTTCCATTGCCATCTCTGATTTCCATTGGTGATTCTCCTTTTCCAATACCCCAAAATGACAGATGAGAAATGGAAAATGAGAAATGGAAAATCTTCAGCTCCGGTTCAGCTGATGGAAAGGCTCATCAAAAACAGGAACAGGCAGGAATGCCTGTCCTACAACGGCCTGTCCTGCAGACACGACAACGCCCCACGGGGATAATTGTATGGCCCTGTGGGGCGAGAAAACCGGAAAGCTCCGGATTCAAATCATCGTCGGAAGCGGTGCTTACGTTCACCTTAATACTGTAGAGAGCCGCAGTAGTTGGACTCTACTCTCGCCTTTCTCCCAAGTGTCAGGGGGTGGCGAGTACAGCCTTCCTTATTCTGTTTTCAAGTAAGGTCAGTCTAGGCTTCGGACGGGCCCCTGTCAAGAATCAGCTTGACTGTAGCCGAAGCGTACAAGCGCCTTCGTAGGACAGGCATTCTTGCCTGTCCTACCCAGGGCGGTTGACTGAACCGACAGGCCAGAATATCTGTCCTACGTTGCGAATAGATTCTATTCAACATAGTCTTGATTCGCGTTTCGGTCACCGTTAATCAGTTTCAGTTCTAATATTCCAAGCCCATTCAGATTCATTCATGGAAATTTTTATTGCTACGCCTCGCGAATTCAGTTTCAAACGAACAGTGATCAGCCACGGTTGGTGCGAGCTGCCGCCGTTTCAGATTGACCAGGAGAAGTGGTTGTTAACCCGCACATTAGACCTAAAAGATGCCAAGCCCGTGACCCTCACCATTAGCGGAACCAGGCGAGGTCTACGAATCAACACGTCTCGCCGGCTGAGCCAGGCTGCCACAAAGAAGGTGGTTAGCGATGTTCGCCACATGCTCCGGCTTGACGACAACATCGAAGAGTTTTATCGCTTGTTGGCTGAGGATAGCGATTTCAATTGGATCCCAACCCAGGGAGCGGGACGCCTGCTGCGCTCTCCTACTGTGTTCGAGGATCTGGTAAAGATGATTTGCACCACCAACTGCTCCTGGGCCCTCACCCAAAAAATGGTAACCGGATTAGTGGAGAACCTCGGACGCGAGTCGAGTAATGGACACCGCACTTTTCCCACTCCCGAAGCAATGGCCCTGATGCCCGTGAAGTTTTATGTAAACGAGGTGCGCGCCGGCTATCGTTCTGCTTATTTGAAAGAACTGGCGGATCGCGTCGCTTCCGGGGCACTTGACGTCGAAGCCTGGCTCACGAGCCCACTCGCAACAGCGGATCTCATAAAAGAGATGAGAGGAGTGAAGGGCGTCGGACCGTATGCTGCTGAGAACGTACTCAAACTTCTTGGCCGCTACGATGGCCTCGCGCTCGATTCGTGGACGCGGGCCAAGTTTTTTTCCGTGCGAAATAATGGACGCAAGACCACAGATAAGAAGATCGCGCGCTACTACTCCCGCTTCAAGGAATGGCGTGGTCTCGCACTTTGGTGTGATATGACGCGCGACTGGCTTGACGTAAACTAACTTCTTTCGTTCGCTTCCCCCGTTGACCTGAAACAGATTGGAAGGGTAGTGTGCCAATTTCAGTTTTCTCTGTGTAACCTCCGTGTTCTCTGTGACTCTGTGGTGAGCAATCGCTAATTAAGATTCACCACAGAGGCACAGAGAACACAGAGAATGCACAGAGATTAGTTCAAACCAGGACACTGCCGATTCGAATAAAGCTATTGACAACCGTTACAGGCATCGGCGAATCTAAACGTCACTTGCCTCCCCCCGGCAAGTTTGGAATAGTCTGGTATTTGCCTATGAAGAGAATTTCCCTCGCAGCCTTATTGCTTGTGAGTGCCATGTTTTTGGTAGGCGCGCAAGCACAAACGCCACCGTCTCGACAAAGCCAGCAGCCGTCGAATCCGGAAGCGCGGCCCCGAACAACTTCGCCCGCGCCGGCGAAGAGGCAGCCCTCGGCTTCAGATCCGCGCTCCGTACCCGCTGCGGAAGAAACGGAACCAACAGAGCTGCAGGGTGTGGTTGTTGGAACCAGGCCGGAGCGTCGCCCACTGGTGGCCGGCCCCGCCGCCACCGAGCGCCGCGTTGAGCCAACGGCGGCCGCATCGCTTCTTATGACGCCGCCTCAGATTCAGGCGCGGATCGCTGAAGCCGAGCGCCTTTTGAAATCGCGTCCTCTGCAGACTTCGATGACCTCGCCGTCAATTGATCTGGTTACGCTCGCGGCTTTGGATCGCAACACTTCCCGCATTCATTTGATCACGCTTTATAAAGAGACCTTCCTGCTCAAAGGCTCAGAGTTGACCGTCCCGAGTTCCCTTGGCACACCGTTGAGCATCCGCGTGTTGCGTGCAAACGGCGTCAACACCGCAGTGGCAGTCTTTGATAGCCAGGGACGTTCTCTGGTCCCACTGGTGGTCGAGTTTCCCATTGAAAAGCGCGGCGTGTTTCGCGAGATGGCTTACTACACCTCAGCACATCCCGCTTTGCTCTCGCCCGACTTGTCGCGTTCCGGCCGTGCCTATGTGCACCGGATGATTGACTTGGCCGTGAAGCGTTTGCGGGAAAAGGGAACCTTTATTTCGCCGCAGATCATCGACGTAGCCGAGCGTCTCTGTTTGGTTGAACACGTGGACCACGATCGCTTTCGGCAGGAAAACCGTCTGGCGCTGTTTGACGAAATCTATTCTCTTTTCGCTTTGAATGAGCCGGATACGTATCGTTACTCGGTAAGCTCGGCCGGCGCGGGCGGCATGGTGCAGATGATTCCCTGGGCTTACAACCTCGTGAGGCAGCGCCATCCCGTGGTAGGGCTGACTCCAGACTTCGTCGTCGGCATGCGGAATCACGCGAACGCGCTGCAGGCAATGCTGCTCTACATGCAGGATACCTGGAACGATCTCGCGGCAAATGAAGATGTGCAGTATGCGCTGAGTGCAAAACTGGCTACGCAAACGGAACTACTCGCGGCCGGTTACAATTCAAACGCTGCTCGCTTGCCGCTCTATATCCGGCGCGGCGGCGCTTCCTGGCGCGGCTTGATTCCGCGCGAGACGCAGATTTACCTGCAAATATATAAGACGCTGGAAGCGATCGTTCCGCAGAAGCCGCACGCCGGGGTTTCTCTGGCAGAAGCAAGATAGAAACCTGCACGGGAAAGCGACTACTTCTTACTGGGACCGCGGGCGTCTCGCCCGCCTTCGCGGAATGCCAGTCTGTTTAAGTCTTAAGGTTTAGCCTGTTGTTGAGTGAACGCGTTGCTGGATGCGGGCGAGTCGCCCGCGGTCCCAGTAATGCGTTGAGCCGCGCAACCCGGGCTAATTTTCCGTTACGCCTAACTGGAAGGGCTACCACCTGTCTTATCAAATCAATCAGAGGACTGCATGAAAAATAAGATCACCGCATATTTAGCGCGTCGTCGCCTACTCGTCCTCTGCGTCTCGCTACTATCGGTCGCGTGTCTGAGTATTGTCGTATCGGTGGAGGCCGGATTCCTGATGCAGGCAGCTCAGCACACTGCGCCTGGCACTCAAGCAACGCCGACATCCCAAACTGCGCCGGCCGAAAAGACGGTGGAACAGGTCAAGAAGAACATTCAGGTTCTTAATGGCTTGCCGGAGTCGCAACTGATTCCGGTGATGAATTACATGGGCTCTTCGCTGGGAGTTAAATGCACCTATTGTCACGTGAAGAAGGATGACAAGTTGGACCCTGCGTCGGACGAGAAACCGGAAAAGGGAACAGCGCGCGAAATGATCAAAATGGTGCAGGGCATCAATAAGGCAAACTTCAAGGGCAATCCGGCCGTCAGTTGCTTTACCTGTCATCGCGGCAGCAACGAGCCGGTCCGCGTTCCGCAGTTGCCGATTGCGGCAGCTACACTGCTCGCTGAGAGTGCTCCGACCACGCCGAAAGAAACGCCGCCTACGGCCGATCAGATTTTGGCCAGGTACACGGAGGCGCTCGGCGGCAGCGTCGCGATTGAAAAGTTGAAAACACGATCGATGAAAGGCACCTGGTTGACCTCGAGCGGAGAGACCCTGGGGTACCAGGTTTACCAGACTGCACTCGATAGAATCTACATGGTTTTAAACACACCGAAGCAAGGCGTCATTGAAAGAGGGTTTAACGGCAAGACAGCTTGGGAGAAGAGCGACCGCGGCCTTCGTGACATCGAAGGCGCCGAGCTCTTCTATCTGAAGCGCTACCCGGACCTCTTCAAAGACATCAAGCTGCAGGGACAGTTCACTCGAATAAGTTTTGGCGGCAAAGACAAGATAGACGGCAAAGACGTTTACGTTTTGCGAGGGTTGGGAGTCGACGGCAAGGGCGAGCGACTCTTTTTCGACGCGCAAACTGGTCTGCTACTGCGAAGAATCACAACCACGCCAACCGTGGTGGGACTAATTCCCGAACAGGTCGACTACGAAGACTATCGCGATGTGGACGGCCTGAAGCTGCCGTTTACGATTCGCATCACAGCCATCATTCCCATATCCAGCTCAACGCGCAAGTTTACCGAAATCCAACTCAACCTGCCGGTGGACGAAACGAAATTCAATAAGCCGGCGCCGGCACCAGCGCCGGCGGCAACCCCGTAGTGTCTTAGTAGGGGCGCACTGTGTGTGCGCCCTTGTTGCCTGGGCGGACACACAGGTCCGCCCTACCTGACAGAGTTTTGAGCGCGTGCCCCCGGCGCACGATGAGAGATAAAGAAGCACCGAGCTTTCTGCGCCGCCCGCGCTTACGCTTGGGCTACTACCCTGTCATCCACTTCAATCCGCGGCTTAATCATGACTGGTTAGCTGTCGGGCTTTTGCTTGCTGGTCATCAGTTACGCTACCAGCTCAGCAACTATGCGTCTGACATGGATCCTGGTCGTATCCAGGAAGGGAACGCCGTTGTGCTCGGCGTCGCGCAGGATCAGAGGTAGCTCCGTCCCTCCCAAAACCAC
>JBGPYG010000173.1:0-7660 GCA_041493085.1 Pyrinomonadaceae bacterium
GTCTGCTCCTGCCCCTGCTCCTGCCGCCTGGCTTTCACGGTCTGAGAAATACTTTCAAGACACCCTTCTTCCCGGCGCGTTCCATAGCATGCACGCCTCGAGCAAGGGGATACTCTTCGCTGATTAAGCCGTCAATATCGATGGCGCCCTTCTTCAAGAGGTCGAGCGCCGGCTGAAAGCGCCCGCAGCGTGACCCCAGGATAGTGATCTCATCAACTACGAGGCGCGCTTGATCGATCTCATCGATCTTGCCGGGTCCCTGAAAGGTTGACTTCAAAACCAACGTCCCGCGCGGGCGCAACAGCTCCAGCGCTCCGACGAAGCCGGAAGGTGAGCCGGACGCCTCTACCACCACATCAAACTCGCGCTTTCGCCTGGCGCCCGTTTTTGGCGTTGCCGTTTCAATGCCACGCCGCGCCGCGATGCGTAGTTTCTCAGCGTGCTTACCGATTAACAGAGTGCTCGCCCCGGTCAAGGCGATGGCCTGCGCGCAAAGCAAGCCCAGCTTTCCGTCGCCAATTATCGCAACGCTGTGCGAAGGGTTGATGGCTACGCGTTCCATGATCCCGCACGCGGCGGCCAGCGGTTCCGCGAAAACAGCATGCTCATCGGCGACTCTGTTGGGAACAGGCCAGAGATTGGTTGTTGGCAAGCGCAGAAATTCTGCGTGCGCCCCATCACGGCCGACGATCCCCAGGACTGTACGGTTAGCGCAGTGACGCGGATCACCCGCCAGACATAACTTACACTCGCCGCAGCCCGCGTTGATCTCACCGACAACTCTTTGGCCCAACAGAGTATCGTCAGGAGATTCCTCCACCACGCCAACAAACTCGTGTCCGATGGTTCCTTTGAACCCGGCGTAGCCGCGCGCGATCTCGAGGTCGGTATTGCAGATTCCGGAGAGGAGTACGCGCACCAGCGCTTCCGGCCCACGCTCCGGCCTTGCAATTTCCCGGACGGCCAGTTTCTTTTTCTCGACTCTTAAAGCCTTCATAAAAACAGAGGTCAGAAGTCAGAGGTCAGATGTCAGAAGTCAGAAGCCAGAAGTCAGATAAGAGTTCGTTGTCAGTCGCCAGTTGTCAGTAGTTCCGTGACGGAACAATTTTCCATTTTCCATCATCTGACCTCTGATCTCTGACCTCTGATCTCTGACCTCTGATCTCTGACCTCTGTACTTAGAAACTCTTTGTTCGCGTATAGACGTTCTGCGAAGTAAGCTCGACTGTCTGTTTGCCCCCCGCGACGCTGAGTGGCAGCCGCCATTCAAGATTTTCCTCGCCCGACAACTGCGCGTGCAGCCACCAACTGCCCGGGCTAACAAGCACGGATGTCTGGCCTTGTTTGTCTAATTTTGCGGCAACCGGAATGCGACCTTTCATACGTTCGCTGAGAAAATCATCGAAACGTTTGCCCGCGCGTCGCTCAGTAAAATATTCGTGACGCACGGCGACGAGATCGACCGGATAGAGTTCGACTGAAATGTCGAGCGCCTCAGCGCCACTGTTGGCGGATGGTCGCAACACAATCTGCAAGATGGTTTGGGCGGTGGTAGCTTCCGGGTTCGATGAATTTTGGCGAGGGAGGTTCCGATAGACCAACCAACCCGAGAGGAAGAGCGCGACCACCAGCGCCGCACGAAGAAAACCAGTCAGGAGACTATATGAGATGCTCGTCGTTTTCACGTCTCAAAAAATATCGCCAAACAGATTCTTAACAGAGTTCGGGTTTGACCTTCTCTGTGCAATCTCTGTGTCCTCTGTGTCTCAGTGGTAAGTAGTTGTTCGCTCGGTCATTCACCACAGAGACACAGAGGACACAGAGGTTGCACAGAGAATTATTCCATCTGACGCCGTCATTTCTTCAAGCCACGAACGTAGGCAACTAGAGCATCGATCTCCTGTTCGGAAAATTTCTTTCCAAATGCCGGCATCTTTCCCTTGCCGTTCATGATTGAATTGAAAATGCGCTCGTCGCTCACTTTGCCCTGCCACTCAGGATCGGCCAGATTGCGCGCGTGGTTAAATCTCGCTTTGAACGTCTTTGCGCGACCATCTCTTCCATGACACGAAGCGCAGTTTTTGGCATACAACTCAGCGGCACTTCTCGCGCTGGCGTTGCCAGGATCAACTGGCTCGCCACTCAAAGCCCGACCCGCGAACACGACCTCAAACGCAGTAACAAAGAAGACAAGGAACAAAGCATATCTCATCGATCTGGTTCTCCAACTTTGCAACTGGTCTGGCTTCGTGGGGAGTTGCGATGCTTTCCTGGTTCCCAGGGCCCCGGAAATGCATAAGTCAGCCTATGATGAAATCCATGATACCTAAGCCACAATGTTTTGTGTATCCGTGAGAGCCAATCCTTTCCGAGTTGAAAGGTTTCGGAATGCGAAGTAAGCTCAGCGTGTAATCAGAGCAAGGTTTTGACAGAGACAACGATCCACGAAATCACACGAACTAACACGAAATGTCTTTGGTGTCTTTTCGTGTAATTTCGTGGATCGTATTTTGAGACGTGAAAACGAGAAGCATCTCCTATAGCAAGAGGGAATTTGGAAATAACTTCAGACAAATTTCGCGACGAGTGCGGGGTCTTCGGCATTTACGGCCACGCTGACGCTGCGCGTCTTACTTATCTTGGGCTCTATGCGCTGCAGCATCGCGGCCAGGAATCCTGCGGCATCACCGCGTCGAATGGAACAGAGCTGCGCCTGGAACGCGCCATGGGACACGTCGCCGACGCGTTTGATCAATCCACTCTCGATCGCTTGCCCGGCGCCAGCGCCATCGGACACGTTCGCTATTCCACCGCCGGCGAAGTTTCAATTCGCGAAGCCCAGCCTTTTCTGGTTACTTGTCAGCATGGACAGATTGCTGTTTGTCATAATGGCAACTTGCCCTTCGCTCGCGAGGAGCGCCGCAAGCTCGAACGCGAAGGCGCGATTTTTTCCGCCACCTCCGACACCGAAGTAATTCTCCACGGTGTGGCGCGATCCAAGGGCCCATCAGTTCGGGAAGCGATACCGGAAGTTTTGCGAGAAACGGAAGGCGCGTTTTCCATGCTCTTCCTGACGCCCTCGGAGCTGATAGCGATTCGCGACCCGCGGGGCTTTCGTCCTTTGGCACTGGGGCGATTGGGAGATGCGTGGGTGGTCGCGTCGGAAACTTGCGCGTTTGATCTTATCGACGCTCAGTATGTTCGTGACGTCGAACCCGGCGAGATGCTGGTGATTGACCAGGATGGTTTGCGTTCATCACATCCATTGCCCGAACAGAAGCCCTCGATGTGCCTCTTCGAGCACGTGTATTTCGCGCGACCTGACTCGCTTATCTATGGCCACTCAGTGAATGAATCGCGTCACAGGATGGGCCAGCGCCTGGCGATAGAGCAACCTGCCGATGCGGATCTCGTCGTGCCGGTGCCAGACTCCGGCACCGTCGCCGCTATTGGTTACTCGGCACAAAGTGAGATCAGTTTTCGGTTTGGCCTGGTGCGAAATCATTATGTGGGCCGCACTTTCATCGAGCCGCGGCAATCCATTCGCTCATTCGGCGTGCGCATCAAACTGAATCCCGTCCGGCATTTGATCGCTGGCAAGCGCGTCGTGTTGATTGACGACTCGATTGTGCGTGGCACAACTTCAAAAAAGATTGTGCGGATGGTGCGTGAAGCAGGTGCGAAAGAGATCCATGTGCGGATCAGTTGCCCGCCCACGATCAGTCCCTGTTACTACGGAATAGATACGCCCAACAAGGCCGACCTGATCGCCGCGCAAATGTCGGTGGAGGAGATTTGCAAGTTTATCGAAGCCGATTCGCTTGGCTACCTGTCGCTGGAGGGAATGATCGAGGCGATTGGCATTAGTCCCGAGTCTTCCTGCGTAGCCTGCTGGAACGAGAAGTATCCGACGCGCATTACCAGCGAAGCGGAGACGATGCACGAGCGCGATCACGAAGCTGTGACTTTTGAGGCTTAGTTGTACAGGTTAGGCGCTATGAGAAAACTCGCTGCACTTCTTCCGATGTTGGTTGCGGTTTCAGTTGTAGCTAGCTCCCCTACCGCAAGCCATAGCACGGTGCTGAACTCTGCTAACTCACGTGACATTGCGGTGGAGGCTGTTCAAGTTGCTGAATTGCCTGTGAGTGTTCGCGAAGTAGTCCTTGCAAAAACACGGAATGGGTATGTGTTGAAATGTTCGCTTTCGAACAATTCAGCAGATCAGATCATCGGGCTGGACTATTTGCTCCTCGTAATTGATTCGAACAATGCAGCGCGAAAAGTTGTTAATGCGACGGAAGATTTCAGACTTAAGGGCTACGCAAGTAAGACTCTGATTTCCCAAACTCCCCTCCAGCTTGAAGTGAGTGACGGTTATCGTCTGTTTCTAATGCCGCAGCGTGTTTTCAACCGTGATTACGTTTGGGAGGTTCTAAAAGTCAAGAAAGCCCTCGAGGCGTACGCATCAGGTGATTATTCTGTAACACCTGAAGTCGTGCGTTTCCTGAACCTGGTTGACGCTCCCTCGCGATCGAGGATCATCTACTAGTTGTTTACTAAACGCGAGGTTACTTTTTAGTGGCGCGAGGGATAAAAGGGTGCGGATGCGCGGTTGCCGTTCTGGTAGTTGTGCTTGGCGCAGCAGGCTATGCCGGTTGGAAATATGTATTGCCGTGGTGGAAGCTGAAGCCGCCGCCGCCATCGGGTGGGGAGCTTCAGGTTCACGTGCTCGATGTCGGGCCGGGTAACGGCGATTCGATTCTGATTATCGCGCCTGGTGGTAAAGCGGTCCTGGTTGACGCTGGTGATACGGGCAAGGGCAAAGTGGTTCTTGACGCGTTGAAGCGCTACAACGTTCAGCAACTCGATTACTTTGTCGCCACTCATCCGCATCCGGATCACATTGGCGGCGCCGACGAAGTTATCAAAGCGACCAAAGTTCTGAATGTCATCGATAATGGCCTCGCGCCGGCCGTGCCCGAGGCGTTAGCCGGCCAAAACCAAGCCGCCAGTGCCACGCCAGGCAAGAAGCCCGCGAATAAGAAACTCGATAAGTCGACTGCGATCACAAAGTTTTACGACGAGTACAAGGATGCGATCACGCAAACCCGTGCGCATTATGAGAAGGCGCAGCCCGGCACGAAGTATGACCTTGGCGGAGGTGCTCGCCTCACAATTCTCGCGCCCAGTGAGCCGCTCTTCACGAGGGAGCAGATGAAGATTGGCGGTAACTTGCCGAACGCCCATTCCATTGTTATGCGCCTCGACTACGGAGATTTTTCGATGCTGCTGCCGGGCGATGCTGAAGACCAGACGGAACATCGGCTGCTTACAAAGGATTTGAATCTCAAGGCAAAGATTCTCAAGGTGGCGCACCATGGTTCGAAGTATGCTACCACTCAGGATTTCGTCAATCGCGTCAAGCCTGAGGTGGCGATCATTTCATGTGGCGAGTGGAACCGTTACGGCCATCCTTCACAAGTCGTCCTGGATCGACTGCGGGCGGCGAATGTGAAACTCTACCGCACAGACCTGCAAGGCGAGATCTCGATCACCACCCGAGGCAAAGAGAGCGACTACGTCATCAAGACGGCGAAAGAAACCAAGAGCGATTTGTGGGTTGGGCGACTGGCGCAAAAAGACGACTCGACGCGTTCCGGCTTCATTGCCTATGGCGACTTTGGTCCGCCACCGAAAACGAAGCAAAAATGAAGAGACTGATTGACTGGGACCGCGGGCGTCTCGCCCGCAATAGTTAGCATGAACTCAACGTGGTCTGAAAAAAAAGCACGGCTTAACCATTGCCTGATCCCGGACTCGCGCCTGTCGGCGCTCGGGCGGGCGAGACGCCCGCGGTCCCAGGAAGAGCGCCCGCAGTCCCAGTAGAGAACATGAAACCAATCACCTACAGCGACGCCGGCGTTGACATCGACGCGGCGACACACGCGACCGGTAAGATCAAAGAGCTGGCACGTCGCACGTTCAACCGACGCACGCTTTCCGAGATCGGCAGCTTCGGGGGAATGTTTGACGGCGCTTTCCCGAGTTTGCAGCAACCCGTGTTGGTTGCCTCGGCGGACGGCGTCGGTACGAAACTGAAGATTGCCTTCATGACCGGAGTTCACAATACCGTCGGCCGCGATCTGGTTAATCACTGCGTCAATGACATCCTGGTGCAGGGCGCGCGCCCGTTGTTCTTTCTGGATTACATCGCCACCGGAAAGCTACTGCCCGACGTTGTAGCCGGCATCGTCGAGGGTATCGCCAATGGTTGCGGCGAAAACGGCTGCGTTTTGCTTGGCGGTGAGACAGCGGAGATGCCGGACTTTTATTCCGCGGGGGAATACGACGTCGCCGGTTTCATCGTTGGGGTGGCGGATCGGGAGAAGATAATCGACGGCAAAAATATCGTGCCCGGTGACGTGCTCCTGGCGCTTCCTTCGGTCGGACTGCACACCAACGGCTATTCGCTCGCGCGCAAGTTGTTTTTCGAAGTTGCCGGCTACGAAGTTGATACACGTCTCGATGAACTGGAAATGACAGTCGGCGAGGCTCTGTTGCAACCCCACGTCAGTTATTTCAAACAGTTGGACGGACTGCTTGATTCGGGAATGATAAAAGGGCTCGCCCACATTACCGGCGGCGGGCTGACAGACAACATCCCGCGGATTCTGCTTGAGGGTTGTGCGGTTGAGATTGATAAAGGCAGTTGGCCCGTGCTTCCCATTTTCAAATTGATGCAGGAAATAGGAAACGTCGCCGAAGCAGAGATGTACCGAACGTTCAATATGGGTGTGGGCATGGTGGTCGTCACCTCGCCACAAGACGTGAAAGCAGTAAAATCTCATCTTCAACTACAAGGCGCGGCGGTCTACCAGATCGGGCGTGTCACCAAAGGTGATAGGAAAGTTTCAATCCGGTAGTGACTAAGCGCATCGGCATCTTAATCTCCGGACGCGGGTCAAACATGCTCGCGCTGGCTGATGCCGTAGACGCAGGCCGCATCCCCGAAGCTGCAATCGCGCTGGTCGTGAGCGATCACACAAGTGCCGCGGGTCTGGCTCGCGCAAATGAGCGCGGCCTCGAAACCATGGCTATTGAGCGCGAGGGTCGTTCCCGCGAGGAACACGATCGGGCGATCGTCGCCACGCTTAAGGATTACGGAGTCGAGATCGTTTGTCTTGCCGGCTACATGCGTCTGCTTTCCAGTTACTTCATCGAGAGCTACCGCAACCGCATTTTGAATATTCATCCGAGTCTGCTGCCGGCGTTTCCCGGACTCGACGCGCACCGCCAGGTCCTTGAACATGGCGTCAAGTGGACCGGCTGCACGGTTCACTTTGTTGATGAAACTCTGGACGGCGGCCCAATCATTGGGCAGAAGGTGGTTCCCGTTTTTGCAGACGACACTGAGGAGACTCTTTCGGCGCGTATACTCGAACAGGAACATCAGTTGTACGCCGAGGCGCTGGCTCTGGTTGTGAGCGGGAATTATGAGATTGCCGGGCGGCGAGTTTTGCGCAAGAATTGAAGCATGACAGTCGACGAGCAACTCGCATACTTGCGCAAGGGGACCACGGAGATCATTCGCGAGGAGGAGCTGCGCGCCAAGCTGGAGAAATCCGCGCAGACCGGCAAACCTCTGCGGGTAAAGCTCGGA
>JBGPYG010000207.1:0-6923 GCA_041493085.1 Pyrinomonadaceae bacterium
CACCGGCTACTTTCGTTCCAACCCTCCGGGTTGAAGAGCATTTTCTGGTTGCTGCTTCCCGGTGGTCTACGCTTCGCTGCGACCACCGGCTACTTTCGTTCCAACCCTCCGGGTTGAAGAGCATTTTCTGGTTGCTGCTTCCCGGTGGTCTACGCTTCGCTGCGACCACCGGCTACTTTCGCTCTAACCCTTCGGGTTGAAAAACGGCTACTTTCGTTTCTACCCTTGGGGTTGATGCATCAGAATCACGCGCCACCAGCAGCGGCAGCCTTGGTATTCGGGTCGAGTTCGGTGAGTAGTTCCATCAGGAGTGGCGTGTCCTTTTCAGCGTCGAGATAGTTCTTGCCCAGCATCTTCAGAAATCTGCGTTCTTTAGTTTCACCGTTCAATTCCTTCAACAGCGCGCGACAGAAGGCTGCCACTACGACCGGGTCAAACTGCGAGCCGGTGTTGCTACGCAGGTCGACAATGACCTCGTCAAATGTGCGGCGCGTCTTGTAAGGCCGGTCCGTTGTCATCGCATCAAACGAGTCGGCGACGGTTACAATCTTCGCGCCCAGCGGAATCTGTTTGTCAGTCAAGCCGTCTGGATAGCCGCGGCCATCCATGCGTTCGTGGTGATACTTGGCCGACAAAGGTATGTCGGCATAGGGATGATTAATGGGCGAGAGGATCTCAAAGCCGGCAGCGGGATGGCGGCTAAGTTCGGCCGACTGCTTCGCATCAATGCGGTAAGGGGCGTTGATAATGTCGCGCTCGACTACCAGCTTGCCGACGTCGTGAAGGTAACCGGCGATGGCCATCCCCTCCACTTCCTCTTCGCCCCAGCCCATCTCTCGCGCAATCAGCTCGCTGTATTTCCCGACGCGCTCCGAATGGCCCTGCGTGTATTTGTCTTTAATGTCGATCGCGGCGGCAAAAGCTCGAACCGTGTCGCGGTAGATCGCCCGCAGGTCGAAATAGAGCCGGCGGTTTTCTTCCGCCTGTTGCTTCACTTCCGCCAGCAGACGATGCGTGTGAATGCCGACCCCGATGTGCCGCACCATTGAGCGAATCACTTCAATGTCGTCCGCGTTGAAAGGTTCGCCACTGGCCTTGCCGCCAAGCAGGACCAGCCCGGTCAGATTCCCGCGAACAATCATCGGCACGATTAGCTCGATCAACTGGACGCGGTATTCCGGCCGATGCGCCTCCAGAAAACTCGCCAGCGCAGACTCTTTAACCCCGCCTTCTTCATCAACTTCAACCGCCCCTTTATCAGAACTGAGAAATGCTTCCCTGGTCGCGGCGTCGACAATAAAGCGAGCGTCGTACTCATCACCCAGACCCCAAAGCGCAACCGGGTTGGTCATCTCCAGATGCGCGGGACACTCGACTACGGCCCCACGGCGAATTGCCAGCGTGCCAAGTAATAGGTGTAGAGACGTGCGGACCATCTCAATGAAGTCGCCGGTGTCCGCGATCTCTTGTCCCAGATCGGCAAGCGCGCCGAAGGAGTGGATAAGCTTTTGTGTGTTTGGCTCCATGCTCGGAGACTATAACACTAATGAAAGATTAGAAACTGCCACAGAGACACAGAGGCGCAGAGACGAAAAAAAGCGAAATCGCAAGAGTCTCAGCACACTTCCGGTTCTTCCTTTTGTAGTTTGCTCCGCGGCTCTGTGAGACAAGACTGTAACTTCTTGCTTTCTTAGCAAAGTTTTGCCACGACCGGACACAATTTTAATCGAAGCCTTTAACGGGCCTGCTCCGCAGGCTCGTTGAATGCTTCATCCCGACCCAACTGTTTGGTTGCGGCTCCGTGACTCTGTGACTCTGTGGCGATGCATCCTGTTAGTGACTCATTGCCTGAGTTTGTGTGGTGGAAGTCGAAAGACTGGAAAGAGCTTCCTGTTCATCTTTGGCGAGCACGACGTGGCGTGTCAGTCCCAGCATTTCGAATAGTTGAAGTGTCTCATTGTTTACGTCGGAGAACACAACCAGCGCGCCGCTCTTTTCCGCGATGTCGATGATGCCGAGGAGGATGGAGATGCCAATGCTATTGACGAGCTCAGTATCGCTGAAATCGATCACCAGCGCGCGGCAGCCGGAATCGAGTTGCTTCCTGCATTCGCGCTCGATTCTTTCCCAGGCGAGCTTGTTAAGATAGTCGCTCGCATAGACGACGGCGGTTGTGCCAACGCAATGCGAGCGAACGTTTGACTTGATCGATTCTCCCACAACTTCCCTTCCCGTTCCGCCAAAAAGACCAAACTGGGCCACAGAGGCACAGAGACACAGAGCATGAGAGTTAAAGAGATGGAGCAGTCGTTGGTGCTCTAACAATTGCCGGATCGACGTTTTCTCTGCGACTCTGTGCCTCTCTGGCTTCGATTCCTGATTAGGCACTCTTGCGCAGATATTTGGTCATGCGCAAGCTGGTTCCTTCGTCAACGCGCTCGAACTCGACCTCGTCCATCAGCGTCTTAATGAGTCTTAGTCCCCAGCCTCTTCGCTGGTCGGCAGCATCGTCAATCTCACTTTCAGCTGCCTGTCCCCCCGGCTGACCGTTCAAATTCGTGGGCACGATGCCCCGACTCGAAATAGTAATCACCAATTTATCACTTTCGACCCGAAACCGCTGATATATTTTTCGGTCCGGACTCAGACTGTGCTCGGAAGCGTTGATGCAAGCCTCCACGACCGCGGTTTTGATCTGGTTGATTGCTTCCGGAGTGAACTTGAGGCGGCGGGCAACTTGCTCGACGGTAGTAGCCGCCAGCAGTTCATTGTCAGCTCCCATGGGCAGGACGAGTTCAAACTCATTCGCTTCAATGGAGGTTTGCGGCGCGCCCGTGCCTTCGTTGAGACGAGTAGTCAAAACTTCAAATTGCTGTTGGCTGGATCCGTACGCGTTGCGTTCGCGAAGCAGGTCGACCGCTTCGGCAGAGAAGCCTTCGTTAGCGATTAGCCATAGCTGAGTGCGAGTAAAACCCGACTGTCGGGCCAAACTCTCGAGGCGTTTAAGCCAAACCTCGGTGAGATCACGATCAGCCTCGAGCTTGCTATCCATCTTTCCCACGAGCCAGACAATCTCATTCCGGTCTGTGTAGGTGCCACCATCAAACGCGTGCGCTACGACGGAGCTCTCTTCGCCAAACTGGCGCAGCTCAGGGCTAAAGGAAACTCCGCTGGCGGTATGAAAGACCTGGGGCAAGCGCAAAAGGTCCGTGTCGGCATCCAAGCCGGAAGTGATCTCTTCGAGCGTGGCGCCCCTGTAGAGAGCGGCGAACGCGCCAAAATCTAACAGACACCGTGGCACGCGCTGCGAATTGAACTTGCCAAGCAGTTCGCGCAAACGAAGACTGGCAGCGCGCCGGTAGTGTCGAGCAATAGTTTGTGGCGCGCGCTTCAATGCGTCGGCCATCACCTCTGCTACGACGAGAGCCCGAGGTTCGCGCAGCGCGTCCAAACGAAAGCGGCTCTTCAAGTAGTCCTTCCAAAGACTGGAACTGCCCTCGGCGTCGACAGTCTCGCCATCCCAGTTCACCAGTTCCTGGATATGCAAGCCGCGCAAAATCTCTTCGACCGCAACGCTCTCAAGCTGCAGGCGCTTGCGCCAGCTTTCGAATGATGCGGTGCGATTACCAGCCGGCACCGCTTCGCAAAGGAGGCGAACCACCTCCGCCCTCGTTTCGGGTTCTGGCGCAATGTGCTCCAGCACAGACGAAAAATGGCGATTGAGCCGCCCACCCATTAACTCGTCAACATACAGGCGCTCGCAGGAGAGGTAGGAGTCCAGCGCCACATGTTCTTCACGCGCCGCTTGCAGCATGACCGTAATGAAAAATGGACTCCCCTCGAGTTGCTGCACCAAAAGATCCCTGGTTTCGTCGTTTATCGAAACTTGTTGCCGGCGCGCTGCCGAGGTCACGAGCTGCCGAGCATCTTCTTCACCCAGCGGCTCCAGGCGCATTATGTCAAGCGAGCCCGAGTCAGCGCCGGCACGTTCCACGGCATCGAGCACTTCACGTCGCAAGCCGGCCAGCACAAATGGATTGCCGGCAAACTTGAGTGCTTTGACAATCTCAGTCGCGAACGGCACGGTCGAATCGGCGTAGTTCGCCAACTGCACAGCCTCAAACATGACAAAGGGCCGGGCGAGATTTGCAGGAACTCGCCGGGGGGCGTTCAGGCAAAACCGCACCAGTTCCCGGTCGTCGTCACCGAAGCGTTGCCGGGTGTAAGTTTCGACTAGTTCTCCAATCCAATCGAGGTCAGCCGCAGGGGATAGCTTGACCAGATCATCCAGAGTGAGCGAAGCCTGACAGAGCGACGGCTCGTCGCGGCGGTAGGCGATGTATTGCAGTAGAAATGTATTCAGGAATTCGATAGCCGCGCTGACAGCCGTGGTCTCAGTTTGCGGTAGTGCAAAATAGATGGGCACTACATCTGCACGATGATTGAAGAGACTATCAAATGCCTGGCGGAGCAACTCCGAAACGCCTGCAAGCGGGGCCAGCAGAATGAGAAGTCCGCGGCCTGCGCCAGCGCGCCCTTCCGACTGTGTCACCTGAGATACCAGTCGTTCGAGTTCACGGGCCCTGCCAACAAACTCGTCGCGCTTTACGCGGCCGAGAATCTGGCGGGTTTTTTCATGGCGATTTTGCTTCATCTAGCGGCGTGCGAACTGATGACGTTGTCGACGTAGAACTCGATGCGGTTCTTGCCCAGATGCTTGGCGCTGTAGAGAGCGCGGTCAGCGGCGGCAATTACCTTCTCAGCGGTATCGATGTGTTTGGCAAAAGTCGAGATGCCAATGCTGACGCTCACCGTTCCCAGCGGCTGCGACTTGCCATAAGGGTAATCCTTCTCTGCGACTCGCTGGCGCATGCGTTCAGCGATAACTCCCGCTTCGCTGAGCGAAGTCTGTGGCAGCAGGATGCAAAACTCTTCACCACCGTAACGACAGGCCACATCGGCCGAGCGCAGCGCTGCTTTGAGTGCGTGCGCTGTGATCTTCAAAGCGACGTCGCCAGCCTGATGGCCATTGCGATCGTTGTAGCTCTTGAAGTCGTCAATGTCGATCATCAGGCAACTCATGGAATAGTTGTAGCGTTGCGAGCGGTTTAGCTCATCGGTCAAGCGTTCTTCTAGATAGCGCCGATTGAGCAAGCCTGTCAGGGGATCCGTTATCGACATCAATTGAAACTGCGTGGCACGCTCCTGCCATTCAGCGCGCTCCAGTGCGACTGCGATTTGCGGGCCAATAATTTCGAGCAAACTAAGATCGACGTCGTCAAACTGTCCGCCCCCAACTTTGTCAGCAACGTTGAGCACGCCAATTTTCCGCCCGCTCATGATTATCGGATAACTAATAAAAGACTTCGTTTTGTACTTCCGCTCGGCAGGCGCAGCAGTTAACCCTGCCATTTCAAGATTCTCGACAACCAGTGCTTTGCCGGATTCCAAAACTCTGCCTGAAATTCCTTCGCCGAGCCGCGTGGGATTGACTTCGGACTCCTTGGTGGTGAGGCCCACCGAAGCTTTGAGACTGATTTCGTTTGAGCTTTCATCAAACACCAAAAGCGAAGCTCGCTCCGCTTGAAGCAGTTCTCTTGAATGCGTGAGAATCGCGCTGTAAGTTTTGTTGGGATCGCCGGAGCTGATGCGTTCCAGAAAACGCTGCAGCGACTCCGCCAGGTGCGAGCGATGTTCAAGCTCAATTCGAAGGCGATCGACTTCCAACTGCAGATCGGGCGCGAAGCTAGATTCAATGATGCGTTCGCGTTCGCTCGTATCGCTTTTGGTGGCGTCGGCGGCAACCCGGTCGCTAACGCTCCCGGTTCTGACCGGAGCGACCTGATCGAGTTCATTCGTCTCGTTTTTAGTTTTGGGCGTGGCAACCCGGTCGCTAATGCCCCCGGTTCTGACATGGGGCTGGTCAAAGTTTCGCGCGGCTTTTTGTAAACGTTCAGACAAGTGATCGAGCCTTTGCGACTCAGCAAAGATCACGTTCTCGAATGGCTTACTGCCAAGCAGATCGTTTAGCTCGCCGGCCCGAAAGCGATCCACCAGTGAGCGGTAGTCAGCGGCGCTGACAAACGCGCGCCCACCTATTGCGGCAAGATTCTGTCCCCTGCCAATTTGCACCGGCGTGGTGAAGCACTGGAGTCCGGCGTGGCATTTGTATTGAACCGTCGACCCGGCGCTCAGTGCCCGGCGATGAGCATCGCCGCAGTAAGGATCGCAGAGGCTGACGTACTCCAGCGATGATTGAAATGCGTGGCAGATAGAGTTGTTGTTGGAAGCCACCAGCGCCGGCGGCTGTCGCCCGTCAACGAGCAAGACGGACAGACCCTCCGAGGCGGCAAGCTGCTCCTGCACTTCGGCCCATCCTGGAGGCGCGTCTTCAGGATGTTCCTGAACGATTACGCTGCGCTCGGCCCTATCTGGCCGCGCTACCCTGGATGACGTCGCAGGCTCTTCAGTGATCAAAGCTCGGCCTTCCTTTGTTTGTTTTTTCCGACGCGGCGTTTGGGGACGGTTTCTTGAAGGCATGGGCTGTATTGCGAATTGTTATTGCGTCGGCAAGCACAAAGCCTGCGTTACAAGTCAGTATAGATTCCGGTAATAACGCCAACAAGTGACTCTAAAATCACCGCTCGACGGTTTCCCAATCAATCACGGCCAAACAGAGAACAACTTACCCTATTGGTATACGACCAATAGCAACCGCATTTCATCTGCCTGCTGGCCGAGAATCGGTGTTTTTCAGGGGATTTGGGGAACTAAGCAATAATTGATGGCTCAGTCGGCTGTTGCGCCGCGGCGAGTCCGGGGGCGTCGCCGGGAGCTGCCCTATCGATGTCCGGTTGCTCAGGGCTGATGCGGATACAGGCAGCAAAGTGATTCGGCTTGATTTCCACCAGCGGCGGGACGAC
>JBGPYG010000225.1:0-6510 GCA_041493085.1 Pyrinomonadaceae bacterium
CGCCGATGGCCCCGGCGTTCGTAAATGCGGATTTGGTTGTTTCGAGGGCAAGAGGGAAGACGCTCCTGCTGGCGGAAGGTGAGGACGTTCAAGATATCGACTTTTCGCTAGTGCGCGGCGGCGTTATTACCGGCAAGGTAACTGACGCCGACGGCCGACCCGTTATTGAAGAGCGTCTCACAATTGTGCCGGAAGATCAGGCAAACACTCGCGGTCAGATGTTCCCTCCCGTTATCTCAGGCGGATTTCAAACGGACGACCGTGGCATCTATCGAATCTACGGCATCCCCGCCGGGCGGTATAAAATTTCCGTTGGACTAGCCGACGAGAATGTTTCTTCAACCTTCCGCTTTGGACGAGTTGCATACAAACGAACTTTTTATCCTGACGCTAGCGATCCAAACGATGCCAAAGTCATTGAAGTCACTGAAGGGACTGAGGCCACAAATATCGACATCACCGTAGGTCGAAATTTACCGAGTTTCGCCGCGAGCGGAAAAGTCGTTGACGGTGAAACCGGCCAGCCTGTAGTGGGCCTGAGGTTTGGCCTGCGACGTGTGGTCAATGATCGCGAAGAAGTTGGGGTCATGGGCATTTTCACAGCGTCAAACAGCCACGGCGAGTTTCGCCTGGAAAACGTAACGCCTGGAAAGTATGCGGTCTTTATCGCGCCGCAAGCGGGTAGCGAAGTGCGCGCCGAGGCCGTTTTTTTTGAAGTGATCGATCAGGACGTGACTGGACTGCTAGTCAAAACGCTCAAAGGACTAACCGTCACCGGGACTGTCGTACTTGATGGCACTTACGATAAGAATGTTCTCGCCAAACTTGCGGAGTTGCGTCTTTGGGCTTATGTCCACGACGAGACTGCCTACTCTAATTCCTGGCAAGAATCTCCCATCAGCGCCGATGGAAATTTTCGCCTGAGTGGGCTGGGGCCGGGCACTGCAAGCTTTTCTCTAAGCGCTCAAGATCGCCGTCCGCCTGTGACCTTTGCAATCTTGCGGGTCGAGCGCGATGGAGTTGTTCAGCCGCGTGGTGTCGAGATTAAGGACGGCGAGCAGGTTAGCGGCGTGAAGATCGTCGTTAGTTATGGAACTGGCGCAGTTCGAGGTGAAGTCAAATTGGAGAACGGCCCCCTACCTCCAGGCGGGCGCGTAGTTGTTTGGCTCAAAAAGCTGGGGGACACGGAGTCGAACTTCAGACCGTACAACCTGGATTCGCGCGGCCACTTCTTGATAGAGGGAGTGGCAGCCGGAAATTACGAGCTCAACGTTAACGCGAACATTCCAGGACGCCGCGCGCCGCCTTCGGGGAAGCAGCCGATTAGCGTAGCCGAGGGAACTGTTAGCGATGTCGTGGTAGTCCTGGATCTAAAAGCGAATCCGGGGCCGAATCCGTAAAGGCTGCGCGTTGGATTTGATTCTCATGAATCTCGCTAAACAAAATTCCTATACCTCGTTGCTTCCGGGACTCGCGCTTCTTGCAGTCTTTTCCCTGAGCGTTGCTGTCCAGGCCCAGGAAGACGAAAGCAAAAGTAGTGTACCCAAAACGGGAGCGATCAGCGGCCGCGTAGTCAATGAAAACGGACAACCCATTCCCCACGCCATGATTTACGTCTCTGCCCAAATGGCCCTTCCTCAACCTCGAATTACTGCCACAGATGACGGGGGAAACTTTCAGGTGAGTGGTCTCGATGCGTTGGTTTACCTTGTTGGCGTATCAGCTCCGTCCTACATAACGGCGCCGCGCGAGCCTGACAGCCTGCCTCCCTATTATCGAATCGGCGACTCAGTAACAATCAGTCTGCTCAAAGGCGGCGTGATTACGGGAACAGTTACATCGCCGGCTGGCGAGCCGATGGTTCAGGCCGTGGTGCGTGCCCTCCTCATACGTGACGCGAATGGCAAACCGCCATCCGGACCTCAGTTTCCGCTTGAGAGGACAACTGATGATCGAGGCTTTTACAGAATCTACGGTTTGGCAAGCGGCACATATTTGGTTTCCGCTGGCGGCCGCGGGACTTATGGTTTTTCCACGGGCGCTTACGAGACCGACACGCCAACTTATGCACCATCTTCAACGCGTGATACATCGGCGGAGATAGTCGTAAGGGCTGGTGAGGAGACAAACGCCGTGGACATTCGTTATCGCGGCGAGCCCGGCCACGCGATCAGTGGCATCGTAAACGGACCGAGTGCGCCAAACTTAACGACCAACATTACTCTGACGCAGCTTGTAAACGGTCTTCCTCAAATTAACGCTTTTTCGTATCAATCACCCAACAGCAAGGGATTCGCTTTCTACGGAGTTGCCGATGGGGATTACAATCTTTTTGCGCAGTCCTCTTTGGGCCAGGGCGAGGGAACTGCGTCGGAGCCACGCCGCATTACAGTTAAAGGTGCCGACGTAACAGGCATCGAACTTGTGGTCAAAGGACTCGCGTCGATTGCAGGGCATGTGACCTTGGAAACCTCGGCCGCGGCAGAATGCAAAAACAAGCGGCAGCCTTTGTTTTCTGAAACTTTGCTGGTAGCGCGTCGAAGCGAGAAGGACACACCAAAAGATCAACTGACACTGCAAAGTTATTCGAGCGCCCAGGGATCGCCCGACAAGTCGGGCGATTTTGTGCTGCGGAACCTCGGGCCTGGCCAATTCAATCTGAATGCGCGGTTTTTTGCGAAGTACTGGTATCTCCGTTCGATTACGCGCGAAACTCCTGGGGCGCTGCCCGCAAGGGCGGCCTTGGCCAACCCGCGGACAGACATGGCGCGCACCGGGATCGCTCTGAAATTTGGTGAGCGCATCAGCGGACTCACGGTCACGCTTGCGGAGGGCGCCGCCTCACTTCGTGGAGCGGTTAAGCCTACCGAAGGAGAAAGCGTCCCACCAAAACTTTACCTGCATCTTGTCCCGGCTGCAAAAGAAAACGCCGAAGACTGGTTGCGATTCTTTACGATTCTGGTGAATGCGGACGGAACGTTTGCAGTCAACAACCTGCCGCCCGGTCGTTATTGGGTGCTTGCTCTCATTGCTTCCGATGATGAGCCACAGTCTGATGCAAAACTACGTGCGTGGGATCAAGCCGACATGCGAACGCGACTGCGACTCGCGGCCGAGGCGTCCAAAACAGCGGTTGAGTTTAAGCCCTGTCAGAATGTGATCGACTACCAGTTGCCATTCAAAATTTCGCCAGTCAAAAATTAACGGAACCGTAAATAATATCGGCTATGTGCGTTGCCACGCTTTTGATCGGCGACACCACAAATAGTTGAAAGTCAAGGCTGAAAACCCAAAGAGTTTGTTCCGCTTTTCACTTGGAAAAGGTTAACCGTCGAATCGCTTGACGCTTTGCAAGACCAGTTGCTAGACTCAAAACACTTACCAATTTGGGCCCGGCGCTTTACTGCGTCGCTCGGATTTCCCCCAGACCCGCGCGTGCGGCGCAGTCTGATTTTTCAAACTCAATGGAGGTGCTGCGGTGGGCTTCAAAGTCGGCCAGAAGGTTGTTTATCCAAATCATGGTATCGGGACCATCGAGCAGATTGAACAGAAGCAAATAGGAGCTACCTCTCTTCCTTTCTATACGCTTCGCCTGGCTGCTAACAACTCCCTGGTACTCGTCCCCGTTGCAAACGCTACGGAAGTCGGTCTCCGTTCCCCAATCTCTTCCGGCGAATGCGAAATGCTTTTCAAAGTGTTAGCGGATGATTTCTCATTTCCTGCCCACGATTGGAAGGATCGGTTCAAAGATTTCTCCGAGAAGATGCGCACCGGTGACATTTTTGAAGCTGCGGACGTGCTCAAGCACTTGACCTATCTCAGTCACCTTAAGCCTCTTTCATTTCGCGAGCAGCGGATGCTGGAGCGGGCTCGGTATCTGGTGATTTCGGAATTGGCGGCTGTTTGCCGCCAACCGGAATGCAATATCGAACCACGCGTAGAACAAGCTCTCACTCGTGCTTGCGTCAAGCATGAACGCCATCCAGCGCGCGCGCGCGCCGCAGGGGCGGCCGCCGGCCATTAGTTGATACCGGCCCACGCGCTGCCTGCGTGGGACTCCCGGAATTGGCCCAGAGCACTGGCCGGAACAGCGAAATCTCAACAATCCAGGAAATCGCTAAATTCTGTCAACCCCGTCTGTTGGGCGTGCGGCAGGTGTGTTCTGGGCGCTCTCCCGCGCGTGCTATAATCCAACCCTGAATCAGCTTCCGCCTATATCAATGGACGAACCCGGCAGTAATCTCACCAACATTTTTCAGCGGAGCGCTCTAGCAGTCACGCTGCTTCTATGATTTCACTCTTAAAATTTGTTGCGATCGCGTTCCTGGTAGGGACGAACGGCTTTTTCGTGGCTTCAGAGTTCGCGCTGGTTTCTGTTCGTCGGGCACGGCTGGAAGCGCGCGCAGCCGCCGGCAGCAGAAACGCGCGCGCGGCACTTCGTTTACTTGATAACCCGACGATATTCATCTCTGCCGTTCAGTTTGGTATCACGCTCGCTTCACTGGCTCTGGGATGGATCGGCGAACCAACCGTCGCCTCGCTCCTCGAGCCAATCGCTTCAAGCATCGCTTCAGAAGGGCGCGCTGGATATGTGGCCCACGTGATGGCTATTGTGATCGCCTTCTCGTTAATCACGTTCCTGCATATTGTCCTGGGTGAGTTAATGCCAAAGATGGTTGCGCTTGACCGCGCCGAGAGGATTGCGCTGTTTTGCGCCCGCCCGCTGGAGCTCTTTGCGAAAACTTTTGGCGCGCCACTGTGGATCTTCAACTCGGTGGGAGCGGCGCTCGGTCGTCTCATTGGTCTGAAGTCAACGCTCGACCATGCGGCTGTTTACACGGAAACGGAGTTGCGCCAGTTGATCGACGTAGCGCGCGACAGCGGCTATCTGCGCGCTGAAGAAAGGCGCTTGATTCATCGTGTGTTTGAGTTTTCCGATACTTTGGTGCGCGAGGCGATGGTGCCTCGCACCGAGATGGCTGCGATTCCCAGCGATAGCAGGCTCGAACAGATCACGAAGGCATTCCATCAGTTTGGCTATTCGCGCCTGGCGGTGTATCGCGAGTCACTCGATGACGTGATGGGTTTTATACACAGTAAGGACGTCATGCCCTATCTTCTGCATCCCGAGAAGTTTCGCCTTGAGGATGCATTGCAGCCACCCCTCTACGTAGTTGACACCGCCCGTCTTGAAGACGTTTTGCGGCAAATGCAGAAAGCAAAGACGCACTTCGGATTCGTGGTAGATGAACACGGCGGGCTCGAAGGGATCATCACGCTCGAAGATTTGCTGGAAGAAATTGTCGGTGACATTTCTGACGAACACGACGAAGAGGTCAACGAACAAATCATGCCGGTCGGCGAGAACCAATACATTCTTGCCGGTGGCCTGGCGGTGCGGGATCTTAATCGCCGGCTCAAGCTTTCCTTGCCGGAATCAGAGACTTACACGACGATTGCCGGGTTCCTTATGACGGAGGCCGGTCACGTGCTGAAGCCCGGCGACAAGGTGAACTTTAGCGGAATTCTCTTTGAAGTTGACCGCGTCGAACGGCGTCGCGTGATAAGCGTGCGACTCGAATTGCCGGCCCATGCGAAGACGTCGGAAGCCGAGGTGGCTAGTGAAGGCGCGCGTGCCGCGGGGTGATTTCTGCTATGCCGCTTCTAACACTTCGATTCCAACTGTGACGATGATAAAGTTGCTTAGACGAACCATAAAAACACTAAGACCAAATGTTAGCGGTTAGCCGGAGCCGATCTATATGAGCTGGATTGAGGAAATTCACGCGCGCGAGATTCTGGATTCACGTGGCAACCCCACGATTGAAGCGGAAGTAACTTTGGTGGGCGGTGAAGTAGGTCGCGCCGCGGTGCCGTCAGGCGCATCCACGGGTGAGCATGAAGCGGTGGAGTTGCGCGACGAGGACAAGAAACGTTATGGCGGCAAAGGCGTTCGGAAGGCCGTGCATAATGTTAACCAGATCATCGCTCCCAAAATGGACGGAATGGACGCGCTCGACCAGGCCGAGATTGACAGCGCGCTGATCAGTCTCGATGGTACATCTACAAAGTCAAAACTTGGGGCAAACGCATTGCTGGCTGTCTCGATGGCTACCGCGCGCGCTGCCGCTGCTTACCTGGAGGTTCCCCTTTACAAATACCTCGGCGGTCCTAATGCGCGCACGCTGCCTGTGCCGATGATGAACATCATCAATGGTGGCGCGCACGCCGACAATAATGTCGACTTCCAGGAGTTTATGATCGTGCCGGTTGGAGCCGAGCGTTTTAGCGAGAGCCTGCGCATTGGCGCGGAGATTTTTCACACCCTAAAAGCGGTACTTAAGAAGAAAGGCTATGCCACCAGCGTCGGAGATGAAGGCGGCTTTGCTCCAAACCTTCGTTCTAACGAGGAAGCGATAGAGACCATCCTCGAGGCGATTGTTCAAGCGGGTTACGTTCCCGGAAAAGATTGCCTGCTGGCGCTTGACCCTGCGGCGAGCGAGTTTTACG
>JBGPYG010000291.1:0-5500 GCA_041493085.1 Pyrinomonadaceae bacterium
ACGCTGGTCGAAGCGGGCGATGAAGTGTTGATTCCCAATCCCGGCTTCGTTGCCTATCCCACGATTACCCGCATGGCTGGTGGACGTCCAACCTTCTATCAACTGCCAGCCACCAGCGATTTCAGTTTTGATTTGGATGATCTCAAACTACGGATAGGCTCGAAGACTAAAGTTGTCGTTTGTACCAGTCCGTCTAACCCAACGGGTCGCACGTTGACGAGCGCGGAGCTGCGCGGGATGGCTCAAGCCGTCGAAGAAAGCGGCTCGGACGCATTCATCATCAGCGACGAAATCTATCGCGACCTTTACTACACGGGAGAACGCCCCAGTTCAATCTCGGAGTTCTATCCGCGCACCGTGGTGATAAGCGGCCTTTCGAAGTCGATGAGCATGACTGGCTGGCGCCTTGGCTGGATCCTCGGAGACGAAGGTGTGATTCGTGCCGCGCATCTGCTGCATGGTTATGTCACCACCTGCGCTTCAACAATCTCGCAGAAGGCAGCGCTGACCGCGTGGAGTAATGAAGCGGCTGAAGCGCGCAAGCAGATTCGCGGCACCTTCCGGCAACGACGCGATCACCTGCTGGCATCGCTGCGCAGCGTGGGACTGCGCTGCATTACTCCCGAGGGAGCTTTCTATACGATGGTGGATATTGCTCGCTATGGCCCGTCGGTGGAAGTTGCAGAAGCAATGCTGGAGGCTGGGGTGGTTACAGTGCCGGGCAACGCCTTTGGCAGCGAAGGAGAGGGCTTTTTGCGTGTTTCGTTTTGCGCGGACTTACCGGTACTGGCGGAAGGCGTTAAGCGCATGGGCGCGGCGTTGAAGAGTCTGAAAAAGTAGTGCGGTAGTGCGATGGCGCTGGTTAACATCAGAACCGGGAGCGGTAGCGACCGGCCCAGTACTCAACCGTGGTTATAAGCACTCGAGTGATTGCGACCCGCGATTAAATATTCAGACTACTTAAACTTGACTGTTTGGGCCGGTCGCTACCGCTCCCGGTTCTGATTTATTGAGTGACCTTCAATAGACTAATGACTAAAAAATTTCGCGTGGGAATACTTGGCGCTACCGGCATGGTTGGGCAGCGTTTCATTCAGTTGCTGGAAAACCATCCGCAGTTTGAGATCACCGCGCTGGCGGCGTCAGATCGTTCCCAGGGCAAAAAGTTTCAGGAGGCCTGCACTTGGCGTTTGGCGGGAGAGATGCCGGCGTTTGTGAAATCGATGACGGTCGCAGCGCCGCAGCCGCCGCTTGACTGTGAACTGATCTTTTCGAGTTTGCCGGGTGACACCGCGCGCGAGAGTGAAGGTGCGTTTGCCCGCGCAGGTTTTCCAGTCATTAGTAATTCTTCGGCTTTTCGGATGGACAGCGATGTGCCGCTGCTCATTCCCGAAGTGAACCCCGAGCACCTCGCTCTGCTTGCTGTGCAAAAAAAAAGAGACGGGCAACAGGGATACATAGTCACGAATCCAAATTGCTCGACCATCATGTTGGCGCTGGCGCTCGCTCCGCTGCATTCCAAATTTGGTGTGAAGAGCGTAATCGCGACAACGATGCAGGCGCTATCCGGCGCTGGTTATCCTGGAGTTGCTTCACTTGCCATCAGCGACAACGTTCTTCCTTTCATCGAAGGCGAAGAAGAGAAGATCGAGCAGGAGACGCTGAAGATTCTCGGGCGATTATACGAAGGCACGATTCACCAGGCGGCGATGAATGTCAGCGCTCAATGCAATCGCGTCAACGTTTCCGACGGCCACCTGGCGTCAGTGCGGGTGAAGTTGGTTCATCCGGCGACGATTCACGAAGTGGGTGAAGCGCTTGCTTCGTTCACCGCACTGCCACAGGAACTGCATCTTCACTCAGCGCCCGAGCGTCCAATCATTTTGCGCGAAGAATTGGATCGTCCGCAGCCGCGACTTGATCGCGAGGCTGGAAAGGGAATGAGCGTCACCATAGGCCGCCTGCAACCTGACAACGTGCTCGACTACCGCTTTGTCGCGCTCAGTCACAACACGATACGAGGCGCCGCAGGCGCCGCAATTCTCAACGCCGAATTATTGATAGCCACGGGAAACCTGACATGAAAAAGTTAATCTGCCTGACGCTTCTGGCCGTATTTATCTCGGTTGTATTTGCGCAAAAGCGTCAGGAGAAGTCGGCATTGCAATCGATGGTCGACACTGAGCGCGCTTTCGCCAGGATGTCTGAAGAGCAGGGCATACGCCCGGCGTTCATGGCGTTCATTGCGGATGATGGAATTTTGTTTCGCCCCACCGCGGTCAAGGGCAAAAAGTGGATGATGGAATATCCGTTGCCGCCATCGGACAAGCGTCCCTTGTTGAGTTGGCAACCGACCTTCGCTGACGTGGCGCGCGCGGGAGACATGGGATACACAACCGGGCCGTGGGAATACAAAGCCGACATTCACGATGCGAAGCCGGTTGCTTTTGGAAACTTCTTGACCGTGTGGAAAAAACAGCCGGATGGATCGTGGAAGTTTGCGATTGACCTCGGCATCTCGAACACGCAACCGGCCCAGGCCGCGACTCCCTGGCAACCGCCAAAGAATTATCGGCAAGCGACGGCCGCCCGTCGAATCGATATTAAGTCCGAGACGAATGCGCTGTTCGCTCGCGAGCGCGAATTCTCCAACGCTTCAGCGACGCGCGACGCGCAAAGAGCTTTCGACGCTTATGCTGCTGATGACGTTCGCGTGTTTCGTAATGACAAGCAGCCCTTTGTCGGCAAGGCTGCGGCCGCTGCCGTCGCTCTTCCCGCAAGCTCGATTGTTTGGACATGGCAGCCGGCCTTTGCCGACGTATCTCAATCGGGAGATCTCGGCTATAGCTATGGAACCTACGAGCTCGTAGCAGGAAATTCGAGCCCGAAAACGCCGAAGATGGCGGCGAAGGTAGAGGTCGGTAACTACTATCGAATTTGGAAGAGGCAGGGCAACAACTGGAAGGTTGTAGCCGATCTGTTGGATCCGCTGCCGGAGCCTAAAGAATTAAATTCGCCTGTTCGACAAACTTCAGGAAGTTTTGAACAAGTTGCTGAAGAGTTTGCATTGAGCCCGCGAAGCGCGGCTTCCACCCGCTACGCGGGCTTTGGAAAAGGTAAGCCCGCACTATTCAGTTTAGGGAGTGCCGGACCAGTTTTCCCTTCCTGCTCGACCGCGACTGCGCATTTTGTCTCGCTCCTGCTGAAACTGTGTCCACTGTTGGGGAGTCAGAATTTTTTGCAGTTTTTCGTCGGTTTGCCGGCGGATTTCTTCGACCCGCGGCTCCGATTCTTTTCGAAGCGCCTGGAGCTGCTGTCTCGTGTCGCCCAGTATTTGATGGACCTGCGTTTTTTGGTCGGCGTTGAGTTGAAGAGTATCAAGCATGCGTTCAAACTGACCCTGCCGCGATGCTTCGGCGCCGCTCCGGTTCCATCTGTTGTAAGCGTTCAGGGCGAGGGCGCCAGCCGCGAAGCCGAGCAGGAAGATTACAATCGCCGCCACGCGAACCTGCCATTTGCTTTTGTTGATGATGTCCATGCTTTACCTCCCGGCTTATCTTCCTAACTATCTCGCCTCTTCTTCGCCGCTGTAGATCGTTGTCAGCAACTGACCATCGGATAACTGTTCGTCAGGCTGTGGATTTTGGTCGAGAATCACTTCTTCCGCTGAATAATTATTGGCCAGCGAACTCAACTGCGGCCCTGAAGCGACCTGGCTTCCGGGAATGACGAAGGTCAACACCGCAAGCGCGGCGACCGTTGCCACCATCGAAGAAGCGAGCGCGCCAGCCGTCTGCCACAATCGACCCAACGCCCATGAGTTGGCCCACGATCCATTCGCCGCCTGGCGCTCTCGCAGAGTTGCCAGCACTCGCGTGTGAAAGAAAGGTGATGGCTCAAACGTTTCGGCAGCGCGCTCCTGCAGCAAGAGCGCCGAGACTTGCGCCGCCTGGAAAGCCCGCAAGCAACCGGAGCACTGATCAGTATGAGCACGAATCGCGGTCAGATCGTTTTCACTTAAACTTGCGAGCGGCGCGCTCTCTATTAAACTGATGATGTGTTCGTCTCTCATCGGGAACTCCTCGAGCTTGCCAGGCTCTTGCTGCCACCCTGCTTGCGTGACAGAAGTTTCTCAACTGCTTCGCGCATGCGACGCCGCGCGCGAAACGCCTGCACCTTTACTTTCGATTCAGACCAGCCGGTCATCTTCACTACGTCCTTCACCGAGGCCTCTTCGCCATCGATCAACGTCAAAACTAATTGGTCGTCAGGCGCCAGGGTTTGCAGAACTCGCCCGGCGAGGTCAGCGGCGACCAAACTGCGCTCGCTCGATTGATGGCGTTCCATCGCTGCGCCGGCCAGGTTGTTATCAAGCCAAGTGGTTTCATCATCTGTCAGATCTGAAGCTGTCAACTCCGGACGACGCTTCGAGCTCCGCAGCATGTTGAGGCAAGTGTTGGTCGTAATGCGGGTCAGCCAGCCTTCCATCGAACCGCGTCCTTCGTAGCTGCCAAGTTCAGTAAATGCTTTCAGAAAAACCTCCTGCGCGGCTTCTTCAACCAGGCTCCGCTGGCGAAAGAACTTGCTGGCAAACCGAAAAACGCGATGGCTGTGACGGCGCATTATCTCTTCGAAGGCAGACTCGTCGCCTGCGCGCGCGAACCGCGCCAACTCCAAGTCTGAGTCCTGTTCGTGACCGTGCGACAGGCAGCGCCCCTCGTCGAAGTTTTAGGATAAGCTGGGAGCGCAGGCATCTTGCCTGCCTCAATGTTCGTGGCCATGTAGCAGCAGACAAGATGTCTGCGCTCCCAGCTCCAGGTTCTACTGGTCCGTTTACTGAACTTTCCGCTCGCCGTGATTGGCCTTTTTCGCCTTAAACTCAGCGCGCTTCTGTTCCAGTTGGGTTTTCTGTTCCGGCGTCAGCACCGATAGCATCTCCTGACGCATTTTAAACTGCTCGCCCATCAGTTTCGCCTGGAGGCTGGCTGACTCTTGCAGCTTTTGGGTAGCCAACGCTTCGTTGAACGTACCGTCCTCGCTCGCCTGACGCAACTCCTGCCGCTTGGCGCGGAGCTCCTGGTGCAGCGACTGCGTGCGCTCGCGGAAACTCTGACCGATCTGCTTCATCTTAGCTTTTTGATCGTCAGTCAGGTTAATGCCTTTCAGCATCATGCCGCGCATGCCCCCGCGACCGCCGCGCTCGCCCCAACCCTCGCGTCCACCGCGCCCTTCTTTATCGGCCCAGCCTTTGCCATGACCATGGCCTTCGCCACGGGATACTTGCCGGGTGTCCTGATTAGTGCTGGTTGTTTGCGCCATGGCAATTGGCGCGGCTAAGGCAACGGCCGACAGGGAGGCAATAGTCAGCGTCTTAATCTTTCCTAGTTTTTTCATTTTTTCCTTACTCCTGGTTAATTTGAATTTCTGATTGGAGGGCCGTTATTAGCCTCCCGCTTGATAAGACACCGTTTCGGACCCGACGGTTACAAACGGTCGCTAC
>JBGPYG010000139.1:0-8481 GCA_041493085.1 Pyrinomonadaceae bacterium
CGAACGTATTCAAACTCAAACGGCTTGCCTTTGATTCCCGTGGCCGGCGGCGCGATCCAGTTGGCAATCTTGCCCGGCTCAGTCACCGGATGCATCAAGCTGCGCACGTATTCGCGATCCTCGATCGTCGGCAACCATTCAGACTTGCGCTGCCCAAACTCTGCCGCAGTGATCAGGTTTCCCTCGATGTCGAAATGATGGCCGGCGTATTCCCCCACATGGCGATGAAAACGCGTGTTGGGTATGTAGAGCCGTTCGCTAATGCCTTCGTCAGCGAGTGATTTGTTCCAGCGTGCGAGTCCTTTCTCGCAGTCTTTGACGTACTCACCACGCAACACTTCATTGAGCGCGTTGCGCATGGCAACGTTGCGGTCCTTGAGTTGTCCATCCTCAACAACCTTCATCGTAAAGTTTTGCTCAGCGACAATGTGATCCTGGTATTGCTCCTGCTCTTTGTAGCGCCCTTTGAGACCGGCTGCGAAGAAGTCCGCGGAGTTTGAACTAATCTCACCGCCAAAAAGATCGAGCGAATAACTAAACCAGAAGTTGACGTGCTTCTGAATAATGTCCAGAGGAATACCGCCCAGCTCGCGCACGTCGCCCTGTTTCATCAACTGCGCAGTGCGCTTAACGACGCGGTTTAGACCGGTGTCGCCGACAAACATGTGATGGGCTTCTTCCGTGAGCATGAACTGACAGGTGCGCGCCAGCGGCTCGAAACCGGACTCAGCAAGCGCCGAGAGCTGATACTTGCCATCGCGATCCGTAAACATCGTGAAGCAGAAAAAGTTGAGCCAATCGTCGCAGGGTTGATTGAAAGCTTCGAGGATCCGCGGCTTGTCGGGATTACCACTGCGCCGTTCGAGCAGCGCATCGGCTTCATCGCGACCGTCGCGTCCAAAGTAGCGTTGCAGCAGATAAACCATCGCCCAGAGATGGCGACCCTCTTCGACGTTTACCTGAAACAGATTTCGCAGATCGTAGAGCGACGGGCAGGTCTTGCCGAGTTGCCGCTGCTGCTCAACGGAAGCCGGTTCGGTGTCGCCCTGCGTAACGATGATGCGGCGCAGCGAGTTGCGAAATTCGCCGGGCACTTCCTGGTAAGCCGGTAGTCCATAGTTGTCACCGAAGCCAATCTTCGCGTCAGGCTCGGCGGGTTTAAGAAAGATGCCCCAGCGATAGTCAGGCATCTTCACGAAATCGAAGTTGGCCCAACCGTCAGGTTCGACGCTGATAGCCGTGCGCAAATAAACGTCCTTCTGTTGGAATCCTTCGGGGCCCATCTCGTGCCACCAGTCGAGATAATTTGGCAGCCACTTCTCCAACGCTCGCTGAAGTTTTTTGTCTTCCGACAAGTTAACGTTGTTAGGAATGCGTTCGTATAAGTTCATGATGCCTCGCTAAAATCGGCCGCGGATTTTCGCGGATCCACGCGGATATTAATTTTCAGATCTGCGCTGATCCGCGTTCATCCGCGGCTTGTTTACGTTCTTTTGAAATCAAAGTGTGCCTGCGTGGGCTTGCCGTAATTCGTCAGCGCACCTTCCGGGCCGACCGCGTTTGGTCGTTGGAAAATCCAATTCTGCCAGGCCGTCAGGCGACCGTAGATTTTCGTGTCCATTGTTTCCGGACCAGCGAAGCGTAAGGACGCTTCCATGCCCGTAAGTGCATCCGGCGATAGCGAAGTGCGCTCTTCTATCGCCACGCGAATCTCATCTTCCCAATCCAATTCGTCAGGAACGAAGGTTATCAAGCCGGCCTTATCGGCTTCCCCGGCGTCGAACGGTCCGTCATGCGCCAGTGCGTTTTCAACCTTTTCGGGGTCGGCCAGGAAGCGCGATTGCAGTCGCGTCAAGCCGTTGCTCATCGGCAAACTACCCGCGTTCAAGGTGGATACAGAGACTGAAGGCGGCGCTGCTTCCGTGTCGTTAAGCATGTAACTGCGATCAGAAGCCAAGAGTAGTTCGAGCAGGTTTCCGGCAAAGCAACTTCCGGGCTCAATGATCGCGAAAAAGCTCTTCGCTGTTAGATCGAGACGGCGCAGCACGCGGGCCATGTAAAGCAAGATCTCGCGAACCAGCCAATGGTCCTTGTTTGCTTCGAGCGTTTTATCGACCGCCAGCACGTCGGCAATGTTGCCTTCAGTGCGGACGCACACCAATCCGATCTCCGGTTCGTTAACACGCAGATGCAGCAGCGCATCGTCCAGCTCGCGATAAGCCTGGAGTGGCCAATAAGAGTCACCAAGTTTCTGAATTTCCTCCGGCGTAGTTCGCAAGTCAGCTTCCGGGCGAGGTCCTCGCACGGTCAAATCGGCGTAACGCTGCTCGCGATTCAAAACTACCTTGACGTATTTGTACTCAACACCGGCAGGCTTCAGTTCTTTTTGAAGCGGATTGAGCTTTATGCCGTAGCGCAAACTGTTAGTTTGCGACGACTCGGTATCACGCAAACTCACAGTTTGCGTTACTTCATCGGTGATCTCGCGTACACGTGCTTCGATTGATTCCTGAAACTTGCTCGTCGGAAAATAGTCGTCGATCAGTCCCCACTCCTTCGCGCGTTTGCCTTTCAGGCCCTCGGCGAGTGTGGAGAAGACATCAGCGCGGTCGCGGCGAACTTTTCTTTTATCGACCAAACGAGTCAAACCACCCGTTCCGGGCAACACGCCAAGCAGAGGAACTTCGGGAAGGGAAATAGCCGAGTTGCCATCGTCAACGAGATAGATTTCGTCGCAGGCGATCGCCAGTTCGTAGCCGCCTCCTGAAGCCGTGCCGTTGAGCGCGGCGATATAACGCCGGCCTGAATGGCGCGAGTCGTCTTCGATAGCGCAGCGCGTTTCGTTGGTGAACTTGCAGAAGTTGACTTTGAACGCGTGTGACGAAGTGCCGAGCATGTAGATGTTGGCGCCGGCACAGAAGATGCGCGGTTTGAGACTGGTAATAACGACGGCCTTGACCTGCGGGCATTCGAAACGAAGGCGCTGAACGGCGTCGGCGAGTTCGATGTCCACGCCGAGATCATAGGAGTTGAGTTTGAGCTTGTACCCCTCGGCGAGCGTCACGTCTTCCTGAACATCCATTGTCAGCGTGGCGACCTCGCTCTCGACATTCAGTTTCCAGTGTTTGTATTGCTCCGGTGACGTTTGAAAGTTGATCATGCACTCCTCTTGTTATCGCCCGCTCCACTGCGCCTTGCCCAGTGAATAGTGGCATTCCAGCCGGTCTCAGTCTTGTCGTTCGAACGTTCGTTCGGGACCGGTAGGATAGCTTTTGCCGAGGTTTTCGGTCAAGTTCGCGCGCAATGACACGCGGCCAATTTCGGCATCTTCTTGGAGAAGGGCCCACCCGGGCCTTGCTTGACAGGCCGTTAGTTTGGCGCGTAGGGTTTTCGCTCCGACGGCGCCGAATCACATTTCAATAGGTTTTGAAATCTGGTTTGGCCCTTGAAGTTTTAGATTTGAACTGTGAGAGAGATCTCAGTTTTAAGGTCTGGGACTTGAAAAGTCGCGAGTTAAACGAGGAGGCGAATCTGTTCTGGTGAACGGCGCGGTCTTCAAAACCGTCAGTGAGACTGTGAGAACAGGCTCAGGTAGGTTCGATTCCTACACGCCTCCGCCAAGACGATTGCGGGTTGCGGATTTTAGATTGCGGAGGAGGAATCTATGAATCCGGAGGAGTTGAAAGCCAGAACGCGGGCCTTTACGTTGCGCATCATTCGTGTAGCGGAGAGTCTTCCAGAGACGCCCACCGCAAAGGTAATCCGAAATCAGATGCTCCGTTGCGGGTCATCCGTTGGCGCTAATTACAGAGCTGCTTGTAGAGCTAAGTCCAAGGCTGATTTCGTTTCGAAGATGGGAATTGTCGAAGAGGAAGCTGACGAAACAATTTACTGGATGGAGTTGCTGATTGATGCTGAGATTGTGGAGCGGCCTCGGATAGCTGACCTGCTTGATGAAGCGAATCAGATTCTTTCGATCGTGATTTCGTCAATTAGGACGGCTAAAGGATTCCGAGCTAATCCGCATTCCGCAATCAGCAATCAGAAATCGTATGCGTGATTGGGTTGCCCTCAACATGACCCCCGGCGTCGGACCTCGCGCCGCTGCCAAACTCCTCGAGCGTTTTGGGTCAGCCGACGCGGTCTATCGCGCCACTCGTGTTGAGCTGGAAAGGGTTCGCCTGCTGCCGGAAGCGGTCGACAGCATCATTGCTCGCGACATGCACGAGAAGGCGGAAGCCGAGATTGACAACGTCAGGAAGCTTGGCGGCGATATTTTGGTTCTCGACGACGGTGTTTACCCGGCATTGTTAAGAGAGATATACGATCCGCCGATAACGCTTTACGTGCAGGGCGCCTGGTCTGAATGCCTCGAGCAGCCCTGCATAGCGATCGTTGGTTCGCGAAAGTGTTCGACCTACGGGCAGAACGCCGCATCGATGCTGGCGCGAGACTTGGCACAGCGCGGCGTGACGATCGTTTCCGGTTTTGCGCGCGGAATCGATGCGGCGGCGCATCGCGGCGCCATTGAAGGCCGCGGTCGCACGGTAGCCGTTATCGGCACTGGCATCGATGAGGTTTACCCGCGGGATCACAAGAAGCTTGCAGATGAAATTCTCGATGCCGGTGGCGCGATCGTGACGCAGTTTCCGTTAACGACTCCGCCCGTCGCGGAAAACTTTCCTTACCGCAATCGCATCATTAGCGGGCTGAGTCTTGGCGTCATAGTGGTTGAGGCAGCGGAAAGTTCAGGTTCATTGATAACGGCGCGACTGGCCATTGAGCAGAACAGGGAAGTATTTGCAGTGCCGGGAAATATCACTTCGCGAAACTCCTTTGGCACTAACTATCTGATCAAAGGCGCGGGCGCGAAACTGATACAGCAATGGCAGGACGTTGCTGCCGAGTTGCCGCCGCAGATCGCCGCGAAGATTCTGCCGCCGCCTTTGGGCGAGAAGGGCGATAAGAAGAAAGAGAAGTCGCTGGCGGATCAACTTGCGCTGGTGCCACAGGGACTGACAGGCTTTGAGCAATCAGTTTTCAAGTTGCTTTCGGCCGACAATCCGGCGCACATTGATGCGCTCGTGGACCAGAGCAGGCTTGGGATCTCGGATTTGACAGCCGCGCTGCTGACGCTGGAAATGCGCGACCTGGTGAGGGCGCTGCCGGGAAAATGTTTTGTGCGAAAGATGTAAAAGAAACGCTGTAATGGGAATGACTTTAATAAGCGAGCCGATCTCAACACAACAACTTCGCGAAGCGGGAGAAGAATTGTATGGCGACATGGTCAAAGCTGTCGTCGACGTCGAGAGGGGAGTCATGGCGGTGGGGGCCGAGCTGCATGCGGACGAAGAAGCATTTTTGCTCGAACGGAATTCACGCCAGGAGAATCTTTGGGGTATCAACTTGTATACGAACCGCGCAATGCCTGAAATGATGGAGTTTGATTCCATGATCAATATTCGACCCAGGCAGAACAATCGATCCCGCGGAGTCGAAGACCCGGAAATGCGGGAACGAATAATTGCGATTGTTCAAGAGCTAGTGAGATAAGAAACAGAGACAATGACAACCTATCATCCGGATCTGGCTGCTGGTCGCTGGTTCACGCTGTCTCTCGCTTCCCAACTAGGCAACGTCGGCAGCGAGTACGAACGGGCGTTGCGTTGGAAAGAGCTGGGCGACGAGGTTCGCTTCGAGCACGCCTTCGCGCGACTGTTAGAGCTCATTGATCTGACGATTGCTGATCCACGGTGGAAGAATCATCGGCTCAAAGAGCTGACGCGGTTGAGAGAAGTAATATGTGATGAACTCTACAGTGAAGCTCATGAGTTCATTCACGAAACTGACTTACGACAGTATTTTTTGTATTTTGGAATTCTGGCTCGAAGCGAACGAGATAAAGCGGCCGATGCGGTTGTTGTGTAATAAAGATATAGAAAATGGCGAAAAATTTAGTAATAGTTGAGTCGCCCGCAAAGGCGAAGACGATAAACAAATATCTGGGAAAGGACTATCTGGTTAAGGCCTCGATAGGCCACATAAAAGATCTACCTTCCAAAGGTCTGGGAGTTGATGTCGACGACGATTTCAAACCCACCTACGAAGTAATTCCCGATTCCAAAAAACGAAACAACAAGAGGATCGTTGCTGAGCTGAAGAAAGCTGCCAAAGAAGCTGACGCGATCTATCTCGCAGCCGACCCTGACCGAGAGGGCGAAGCCATCTGCCAGCATCTGGCGGAAGAGATTGTGCCGAAGCGACCTGCGAAGCCGCATTTCCGCGTGATGTTTAATGAGATCACCAAGCGCGCGGTGAATGAAGCTTTCGAGCACCCGCGAAAGATCGACGAGAACCTCGTGAATTCCCAGCAAGCGCGGCGCGTGTTGGATCGCCTGGTGGGTTACAAAGTTTCTCCACTTCTATGTCGCACGGTGGGCGGCAGGCTCAGCGCGGGCCGCGTGCAGTCTGTTGCGCTGCGGATGGTGGTTGAGCGCGAAAGGGAAATCGAGAAGTTTATCAAGACTGAATATTGGACAATTGCAGCCAGCCTCGTGGCCAAACTGCCACCAGCCTTTGATGCGCGGCTGTTCAAGATCGGCGAACAGACAGTCAAGACAGGCGGCTTTGATCAGGACGCAAAAGCCAACGAGATCCTGATTGGGGACGAAGCAAAGGCCGCTGGTATTGTCACCGAAGCCAACCAGCAGACCTTTGTCGTCAAGGAAGTAACGAAGAAGGAGCGTAAGCGCAATCCCGTCCCTCCTTTCATCACCTCAAAGCTGCAACAAGAAGCGGCGCGCAAACTCGGCTTTGCGGTGAGGCGCACGATGATGATCGCGCAGAAGCTTTATGAAGGCGTGGAAATTGGCACTGAAGGTTCGGTTGGTTTGATTACCTACATGCGCACCGATTCCACGCGCGTCTCGGAAGCGGCATTGCAGGAGGCGCGAGAGTTCATTAGCGCGCAATACGGCGCACCCTATCTGCCGGAGAAAGCAATTCATTATCGCTCAAAAAAGGACGCCCAGGATGCGCACGAGGCGATTCGTCCAACCGAAGTCACACGCACGCCGGATTCGCTCGCCAGCTATTTGAACAAGGACGAGCTGAGACTCTATCGCCTGATCTGGCAACGGTTCGTCGCTTCGCAGATGACACCAGCGCTCTTTGATCAGACGACTATCGACATCGAAGCGGGACGCTTCATCTTCCGCGCAACCGGTTCGGTGCAGAAGTTTGACGGCTTCCTGAAGCTTTATCAGGAAGGCCGCGACGAGAAGACGGAAGAGGATGAAGAAGCGGAGCGCACTTTGCCGCCGGTTGAAAAGGGCGAGACGCTGGCCCTCAACAAGATCACGCCGGAGCAGCATTTCACTGACCCTCCGCCTCGCTTTACCGAAGCAACGCTCGTCAAGGCCCTGGAGGAAAAGGGAATTGGGCGGCCGTCAACTTATGCGGCGATCATGACGACGATACTTGCGCGCGAATACGTTGAGAAACTCGAAGGCCGTTTCCATCCGACTGAGTTAGGCAAGACCGTAAACGATCTGCTGATCGAAGGCGGCTTTGACGATCTCTTCAATGAGACTTACACGGCGCGCATGGAAGAGGAATTGGATTTGATCGAGGAAGGAAAACTCAAGTGGACCGACGCGCTGCATGAGTTTTACGGGAAGTTTAGAGACGATCTGGTCAAGTTTACCAAATACACGAAAGGCATTAAGGACGTCGAGACACCAACTGATGAGGTCTGCCTCAAATGCGAAACGAAAGGGATGGTTCGGAAGTTTGGCCGGTTTGGTAAATATCTCAAGTGTTTGAATTGTGGCGCCTCGCGTGACGCTGAGCCGAAGGCCAGTTCTAATGGCGGCGCGAAGGGGACCGAGTCCGCCGGCGGTGAAGAGGCGGCGGAGCCGGAAGCTTGCGAGCTATGCGGCAAACAAATGCAGTTGAAGCGCGGGCGCTTCGGACCGTTTCTTGGTTGCACGGGTTATCCCGAGTGCCGCAACATTCGCAAGATTGCCAGGAGCGGCGTGGCAGCGCCGGCGCCGGTGCCTTTAGATGAAAAGTGTCCGCTCGATGACGCTCAGTTGGTGAGGCGTTTCGGACGCTACGGGGAGTTTATCTCCTGCTCAAACTATCCCAAGTGCAAATATATCAAACAGGAATCAACTGGCGTAGCCTGTGCGCGGCCTGGTTGCAAAGGTGAACTGGTCGTCAAAAAGTCGAAGCGCGGCAAAGTGTTTTATGGCTGCGCTATGTATCCCGATTGCGATCGAGTTTATTGGGACAAGCCGGTTGCCGAAGCTTGTCCGAATTGCCACGCGCCGTTTCTGCTTGAGAAGACTACAAAGAAGCAAGGCACCTTTCGTCACTGCGCTAATGAAGAGTGTGGTTTTAACTCTAAGGAGGGCGCAGTTGAGAAAGCCAAGGCAAAAAAGTGACTAGCCGCGGATTTGCGCGGACAAACGCGGATCA
>JBGPYG010000234.1:0-6416 GCA_041493085.1 Pyrinomonadaceae bacterium
AGATTCGCGAACAGGTCCAGAATGTTGAGTGAAACAGAAGAGTCTCAGCTTCAAACTACACCCGTCGCCGAAACAACCGAAGGGCGCGGCATTCTCTTTGTTGTCAGCTCACCTTCAGGCGGCGGCAAGGGTACGCTGATACAACGCGTGTTGAAGAAGGTTGCAGATCTTAGTTATTCTGTTTCCTTCACTACCCGAGCGCCGCGACACGGCGAAGTGAATGGTCGCGAGTATTTCTTTGTCACCCCAGAGAAATTTGAACAGATGGTGGCGGCCGGTGAGTTTCTTGAATGGGCGCACGTCCACGGCAAACTCTACGGGACAGCCCGCCAACAAGTTGTGCGTGAGATTTCTGAAGGTAGGGACATCATTCTCGAAGTGGATGTTCAGGGAGCGGCGAGCGTTCGGGCGCTGATGGTTGATTCGGTGAGCATATTTATACTGCCGCCATCCTTTGAAGTTCTGCGGCAACGGCTGCAGGCGCGCGGCACGGATTCTCCTGAGGAGCTCGATTTGCGCTTGCGAAATGCTCCGACCGAACTAAAAGATTACTCCGCCTTTCAATACTTGATCGTCAACGACGACGCAGACCGCGCAGCGGATCAGATGACCGCGATAGTCCAAGCCGAAAGAGCCCGGCTAAGTCGACAGGGTTCCAGGGTGCAACGCCTCGTGGAAGCTTTTACTGCAAAGGAACTTAGCAATTCTAATCGAAACTCGTAAGTGAGGAGCAGCAACCATAATGTCATTAAATGAAGAAACTGAAGAAATACCTGAAGAGACGTCGGCACCAGAGGTCGACTCGAAGTATCGTCTGATTATTCTTGCCGCAAAAAGAAGCAAACAACTACAACGCGGTGCTCGTCCACGCATCGACATCGATTCGCTGAAACATAAGCCCACGCGCATCGCGCTGGAAGAAGTGATGCGCGGCCGGGTCAACTTCACGGTCACCAGTGATGAGGAAGAAGAATAATTCGCGGACGACCATTGGCGGGAAAACCCCGGCGCTCACATACCCTTGTAATCGGGCCCGCCACCACCCTCCGGAGTCACCCAGTTAATAATCTGGTACGGATCCATGATGTCGCAGGTCTTGCAGTGGACGCAGTTTGAAAAGTTGATCTGCAACTTGCGTCCGGTCGTAGTGCCATCGTCAACCATTTCATAAACAGCCGCCGGGCAGAACCGCTGGCAAGGATTTCCATATTCCTCAGCGCAGCGGGTCGCACAAATATTCGTATCAAGAACGTGAAGATGGCTGGGCTGGTCCTCGCTGTGCCCGACCGCGGCGTGGTAAACGTCGGTCAACTTATTGAATGCTATCTTGCCGTCAAACTTCAGGCCCTCGTAGCGCTGCTCAATATTGTCTCCACGGTAGCCATAGGCTGAGAGCTTCTTCATCGCCTCGTGACCCGCTTCAGCTTTTGTGCGATCAAACAACCCCCAGGCTCTGCCGCCGGTTATGAACTGAAACCCGGTATTCACAAGGCCCAACCAGCGGCCGTGTTTGAAACCGGCATGGAAGTTTCTAACCTTGCGCAGCTCCGGAATGATCCAACTATCGTTAACGAGTTGTTCATAACGTTGCAATTGCTTCGCCGAGTAATCTTTCGCGAGTAGCGCCTCGAAAATTGTCTCGGCCGCCAGCATTCCGCTTTTGATCGCCGAGTGAATTCCTTTCAACCGCTGCGAGTTGAGAAACCCCGCGCAGTCGCCAACCAGCAAAACTCCGGCCGCGTAGATTTGCGGCATGGCGAAATAGCCGCCGGCGACAATTGTCTTCGCTCCATAGCGAATCATTTTGCCGCCTTCGAGGAGGCGGCTCACAAACGGATGCTGCTTGAAGCGCTGAAACTCCGCGTGTGGGTCAAGCAGCGGATCCTTGTAGTCGAGACCGGTAACGTAGCCAATGTTCAGAATGCGATTCTGCATTCCATAGATCCACCCGCCACCATAAGTTTGCGAGTCGGACGGAAAGCCAAGCGTGTGCGTTACGCGTCCCGTGGGATAGCGATCGTCCGGCAACTCCCACAGCTCCTTAACGCCGATGCTATAAACCTGTGGCTCGCGACCCTCGTCGAGACCGAGACGCTGAACCAGTTGTTTGGTTAGTGAACCGCGCGGTCCTTCGCCCAGGACGGTAATCTTGGCAAGGAGATCAACGCCGGGTTCGAAGTTAGGCTTGCGCTTCCCTTCTTTATCGACGCCTTTGTCGCCGGTGCGCACGCCCACAACCTGATCGTTTTCGTCGTAAAGCACCTCAGCCCCCGGAAACTCGGGAAAGATATTGACGCCGGCCTCTTCGCATTTCTCGCCTAACCACGCCGTGAGCCGGTTGAGCGAAACGATGTAGTAGCCGTGATTCCGGAGCGGTGGCGGCGTTATTGGCGATCGAATCGCGCGGTTCTTTGTCAGATAAAGGAAATAGTCTTCGTTGACGGTGGACTCGAGCGGCGCACCTTGTTCGATGAAGTCGGGAATCAACTCCCGCAACGCCCGCGGATCCATCACCGCGCCGGAAAGAATGTGGGCGCCGACCGAAGCACCCTTTTCAATAACTCCGATCTCAATTTCGCCGAGCGCCTCGCCCTGGCGCTCACCGTTCTTCACCGCCTCGTTGTGGGTTTTTATTAAGCGGGCGAGGTGTAGTGCGCCGCTCAAATTTGCCGGGCCGGCGCCGACAAAGACAACGTCCATTTCCAAAGTTTCGCGTTCCATCAATGAGTCCTCAAGATCAATGTCCGACAGAATGAATGGCCATTCAGTTTTGAGGAGTATAACAAATGGCCAACTCAAGACAGAACCCGGAGCGGTGGGCCCTGAGAAAACTCCCGGTCTCAGCGCCAAAGGCGCGAAATGTAATAGCCCAGGGCAACGCCCTGGGTGAGGGTGCATGAATGTTGGAAGCGCTGAAGGCGCGAAATAGACTGTCGACTGAAAATAGTTGTGATTGCTCCCTGTCCAGCACCATTTCGCGCCTTCAGCGCTTAGAAGCTTTAACTGTCCCAACCTGGGCCGATGGCCCAGGCTACTACATTTCGCGCCTTTGGCGCTGAGAACGGGAACCTTCACACACTCTCTGCAGTGACCGGGTGCTGAAAGGTTCCCCGAGAGTACAGTCCGCAAGTTTGAAGTTTGTCGAACACTTCCACCTTGAGCTGCGGTAAACTCTGCGTCGTCTTTGTTCATGCAAAAACTTCCCAGACATCGGTTTCGATTCGCGCTCGTTGCTCTAACGGCCACTTCCCTGCTTCTGCTCGCGGCGTCTCGGTTTCAAACGACAGGCGAGCATTCGCATGTGGCCGAGACCCTCTCCTCTTCCTCCAGCCGGATTTCCAGACTTCCAGCCACAATTCTCTGGGCCTGGGAAAGACCAGAGAAACTTGATTACCTCGACCCCCAAAAATTTGGGGTTGCGTTTCTGGCGAAGACAATTTATCTGCGAGCCGACCGCGTCGTCAGCCGTCCGCGCCTACAACCATTGGCCGTACCCACCGGAGTGCCGGTTATTGCCGTCGCCCGGATCGAATCCGAGCGAGCCGAGCCACCTACGTTGTCGCCGCAGCAGGCGAAAGATGCCGCAGCGGAGATATCCGAGCTCGGCAGTCTCCCAAGCGTCGTCATGGTGCAGGTGGACTTCGACGCCACCGCGACAGAGCGCGCGTTCTATCGCTCACTGCTCACCGAGCTGCGTGGAAAATTGCCGTCGTCAACCCTGCTTTCTATTACCGCTCTCGCTTCGTGGTGCAAAGGTGACAACTGGCTGGACAACCTGCCGATAGATGAAGCGGTGCCCATGTTGTTTCGCATGGGAGTCGAGCGAAGGCAGTTTCTTTCCCAACTGGCCGCTGGCGAGAAGTTCAGTGCGAAGCGTTGCCAGGCCAGCGTAGGAATTTCCACCGATGAACCACTCACGCAACTCCCGCCGGTCCAGCGTGTTTACGTTTTCAATCCCGTAAGCTGGTCGCCCAGCCAGGTTAATCAAACGATGGAGGCTAACAGCAGATGAGCCGAGAGACCCCTTGGATGAGCCGCAACCGAGCCCGATCGATATTTGCGATCGCTTTATTAGTCACCATGCTATTTCACGCGCCACTCTCGTTCGCTTGTGGTCCGTTTTCGCTGAACGCAGTTTTCACCTTTACTGCTCATCCGGAATACCCGCTTGAGAAGTTTGCGCGAGGCGAAATCGGAGTAGTGCAGCCGTCCTACGCGCGGTCGTATCTTTACGTTGTCTATCGGTATTTCAATGGCGGAAGTTTCAATCCAAAAGAACAACAAGCACTCGTCGATCTCTGGCGTGATCGTTTGGATTTGAAATGGGAATCCGGCGCTGAGCAGTCGGTGCAGGGATGGCTGAACGCGCGACAGAAAGCAGCCGGGCTTACTGGCCCCCCGCCTAAGATCGAAGTCTACCGCAGCAGAGAAAAACCGCACGAGTATGAGACCTACTTAAACTGCCAGCAGGACGCTTTCGAAAACGCCGCGACCACGCTTGACGCTAGAGCAAAGAAGTTTGGTCCCGAAAATTCCGCGCTCAAGCAGTGGGTCGAGGCGCAGGATCAGGTGTTTGCTAATTGCTCGGAGGGGAACCACATTCCGGTTGCGTTGCCAACTGATGCTGATGCTTTGCTCCGCGCTGACCGGGAGTATCAAATCGCGGCGGCGAATTTCTATGCAGGCAATTTCGATGTTGCCAAAACACAATTCGAGTCGCTTGCCGTTCAGGCAGGGTCGCCCTGGCGCGCAACTGCCCCTTATCTCGTGGCCCGCACGCTCATACGCAAAGCGAGTCTCGGCCCGGACGAAACGAAGAAAGCGGCTCTCGCGGAGGCCGAGGCGCAACTAAACAAAATCCTAAAAGGCCCGGAACTGAAATCGTCTCACGCCGCTGCGCAGCGACTCTTAAACATTGTGCGCATTCGTCTGCATCCGGAAGAGAGACTGCATGAATTGGGACTCTCATTGGCAAGCAACACTGACCATGCGAGTTTGAAACAAGATCTGTGGGACTACACCGTTTTGTTAGATCAGTTTTCCGGTGATAAAGAGTCTCACCATCAAGAAGCTACGGTATCTCCCGCCGTTTTACATGGTGACGATCTTACAGATTGGATTGTTAGCTTTCAGTCGGATACGGCAGAGGCGCTCGATCATTCTCTAGCGCGCTGGCAGGCCACTCCTTCAGTTCCCTGGCTTATCGCAGCGCTTTCGAAAGTTGACCCGCAACATCCAAAAGCTGTCATGCTTCAGCAGGCCGCCGCTAATATTCCGCCGTCTTCGCCCGCCTTCGCCACCGCTTCATTTCACAGCATACGCCTGGATATCGCCGCGGGCCGGTCAACAGAGGCGCGGACAAGACTCGACGACTTGCTTCGCAATCATCGTTCAAGTTTCAATCTCTCCTCTCTGAATCTGCTGCAACAGCAGCGCATTATTGTCTCGAGCAGCCTCGGCGATTTCCTCACTCATGCACAGCGGCTACCGGCGGGATTTAGTTGGGATGAGGATGGTCGCGAGATTCCAGTGGAGGAGTCAGAACTCACTGAGGAACTAAAGCCGCTTCAGGGCAAAACTCTATTTGATTCCGATGCGAGTGAGATTCTTAATCGCAGAATGCCGCTCGCGCTGCTCAGCCAGATTCCAGGCAACAATAGTTTGCCAGATCACCTGCGGCGCGATGTGGTGCAGGCGGTTTGGCTGCGCTCGGTGTTGCTCGGAGACGCCACCACCGCCACGGCGCTAGTCCCCAGGTTGAAGACCATGGTTCCGGATCTGACTCCTTTTCTTGATGAATATGCGAACACCCGCGAACCGGCTGCGAAAAAGTTTTCAGCTATTTACGCCTGGCTGAAATTTCCCGGACTTGAACCCGTGATCGACACCGGAGCCGGTCGACAAACTCCCCTTGGCGAGCAGGACTCTTATCGCGACAACTGGTGGTGTTCGGCCGCGTTCTCGGCGCCGGAACCTGGTGCGACTGAAGAGAAAAAGAATCTGCTTGGCATGACCGCGGAGAAACGCGTCCCCATCTTTCTGACAGCGGCCCAGCGAGCCACCGCCGAGAAGGAATATGCGACACTCGCTGCCTTGGGCGCCGCGCCGAATTATCTCTGTCGCCAGGTGGTTGAGTGGGCAACAGAGAATCCCGGCGATCCTCGCGTCCCCGAAGCGCTCCACCGGGCGGTAAATACAACTCGCCACGGCTGCACGGACAAACTGACAGGCAAATGGTCAAAGGCTGCATACGACTTTCTTCACCGGCGTTATCCAAATAGTTCCTGGACCAAACAAACTCCATACTGGTTCAAGGATTGATCCCGTCTGCTCACATCAGAACCGGGAGCGGTAGCGACCGGGTGAGTTGCTTAGTGAAGAATACTAGAGGGCAGTTCGGTTCTACCTTCTTTGCG
>JBGPYG010000258.1:0-5997 GCA_041493085.1 Pyrinomonadaceae bacterium
TCGCTGGTCACGTGACACTGTGGCAAACTCTGCAAAAACAAACGTCCATAGCTCTTGGTCTTCAACCGTGGATCAAGCACGGCCAGGACGCCGCGGTCGGTGGTGCTGCGTATCAATCGTCCCAAACCTTGTTTCAAACTAATGATTGCCTGCGGCACGCTGTACTCAAAAAAACTCGATCCGCCTTCGTCTTCGATGTAGCGCTGGCGCGCGGCGACAATCGGATCGGTAGGCACCGCGAATGGCAGTTTGTCTATGATCACACACGACAACTGTTCTCCGCGTACGTCAACTCCCTGCCAAAAACTTGAGGTCGCAAAGAGCACCGCATTCGGAGTTTGCCGAAACCTCTCGAGCAAACGACCCTTGGACGCACTACCCTGCAAGAAACAGGGATACTCAATCTCAGGCATCGCCAGGTCATACAGCGACTGCATGCCGGCCAGGCTGGTTGAGAGCACAAAGGCGCGACCTTCCGTCGCGTTGACGATCTTGATCACTTCCGCCGCCGCCGCTTCGGCCCATTCACGCGAACGCGGATCGGGCATCTTTGGCGGTAGATACAAAAGCGCCTGGGTTTGGTAGTCGAAGGTTGATTCGGCAATCAGGTCGTCCGCCGAATTCAATCCCAGCCGCTCGCGAATAAACGCAAAGTTGCCGGCGCTTGAAAGCGTCGCGGAGGTCAACACCACGGTATCGACCTTCTCGAACAATTTATCTTCCAACAGTCCCGAAACATATATCGGCGAAGCGCGGAGAAAAACCCCGCGGCCGCGCCGCTCAGTCCAGTAGACAAACTTCTTGTCCTGTCCCGTGACGATGAACTGCAAATCGAATTTAGTTTGTCGAATACGCCGCACCAGGTTTTCAATTTCCGGCGGCTTGTCTTTGAGCGCGTCCAGAGTTGTTTCCAGCCGGCCCAACGCGCCGTCGAGCGCGACGTAGAGATCGCCAAGCGGCGTCGGTTGCAACTCACCTTCTTCATTCTTGCGTGCGAAACTTCCAGGAATAATCGGGTAGCGGCCCTCTTCGCCGCGGCCTTCGCGGAAACCCATCCAAAAATTCTCGGCGAAGCGCAGCACGCGCGATGACGTTTTGGTTATCTCGCGGTCTGCTTCGGCCTCTTCATAGGGAACGGCGCCCACGTCGCGAATCAGATCGTCAATCTGATAGTTGGAAACTTGGGAACCGAAGTATTCCGAGGCAACATCTTCGATCAAGTGCGCTTCATCGAGTATCACCGCCGAATAGTCAGGCAGCACGCTGCCGTACATGCTGTTGCGCAACGCCAGGTCGGCAAAAAACAGGTGATGATTCACAACCACGATGTCGGCATCCAGCGCACGGTCGCGCATGCGCGTGATGAAGCAGGCATCGAAGTCGGTGCATTTCTGGCCCAGGCACGTGTCGGAACGCGCATCGATGTGGCGCCAAAAGGAGAGCGACTCCGGCAGGTTTGACAACTCCGCGCGATCGCCCGTCGCCGATGCTTTCGCCCAGTGAACCACCTCGTCGAAGTAGTCAATCTCGTCGAGTCCTTCGAGCACCGGCGAACTTTCCGCGCGCCCCAGCCGGTGCAGGCAGGCGTAGTTGTTTCGTCCCTTCATGTAGGCGGCCTTGAAAGTTTTCGGCAGCACGCTCTGGAGAAACGGAATGTCTTTCTCCATCAACTGCTCCTGAAGATTTTTTGTGCCGGTGGAAATGATGACGCGCCCGCGCCCGCCAAGCGCGGCGGCAACCGCCGGGACAAGATAAGCGAGCGTCTTGCCCGTGCCCGTTCCCGCTTCGACGATCAGATGCTTGCGATTTTCAAACGCACGCACCACCGCCCGCGCCATTTCAATCTGGCCGGGACGATGCTCGTACTCAGGATGAGCCTGGGCGATTAAGCCGTCAGGTCCAAAGATAGCTTCCATAAGAGGTTGAACGCTGCTAAAAACGCTAAACGCTAATCAAGCACCCATTGCCTCAGGTTGTTGGGTACGTTTCAATCGCTTCGCATAAAGCGGAAAACGAGCGCTGAGTTCAGTCACACCCTGCCGCACCTTGCCGCGCACTTCTTCCGACTCCGGCGCATGAATAATTTCCGCAATCAAGCGGCCTATCTCACGCATCTCGGGTTCTTTCATTCCGCGCGTTGTAACCGCGGGAGTGCCGATACGCAGGCCTGAAGCGACGAACGGTTTATTCTGATCAAACGGAATCGTGTTCTTGTTGACGGTGATGTTCGCGGCTTCCAGCGCTTTCTCCGCGTCTTTGCCGGTGATGCCTTTGCCGTCCATCCAGACGTCAACCAGCATCAGGTGATTGTCGGTGCCACCGGAAACCAAACGCAGTCCCTGCTCCTGCAACTCGCTCGCGAGCGCTTTGGCATTGGCCAGAATCTGCCGCTGGTATTCTTTGAAGTCATCGCGCAACGCTTCGCCAAACGCGACCGCCTTCGCTGCAATGATGTGCACCAGCGGACCGCCCTGCACTCCCGGGAACACCTTCCGATCGATCTCCTTCGCGTGTTCTTCCTTGCAGAGGATCAGTCCGCCGCGCGGGCCGCGCAGCGTCTTATGGGTTGTCGACGTTACGTAATCAGCGTGCGGCACAGGCGAAGGATGAAGGTTCGCGGCAACGGGCCCGGCAATGTGGGCGATGTCGGCAAACATTCGCGCGCCGATGCCTTTGGCGATCTCGCCGATGCGTCTGAAGTCGATAATGCGCGGGTAGGCCGAGGCGCCACAAACAATTAACTTCGGCTTGTGCTCTTCTGCAATTCGTTGCAACTCGTCGTAATCAATCTGCTCGGTCTCGCGCGAGACTCCGTAGTCAGCCACTTTGTAGCTGATGCCGGAAAAGTTCAAGGGATGACCGTGAGTCAGGTGTCCACCGTGCGACAGGTTCATGCCCAAAATCTGATCGCCATACTGAATCGCTGCCAGGTAGACGGCCATGTTTGCCTGCGCGCCGCTATGTGGCTGCACGTTGGCGTGTTCCGCTCCAAACAATTCCTTCGCGCGATCGATTGCCGCCTGCTCCACCACGTCTGTCCACTCGCAGCCGCCGTAGTAACGCTTCTTCGGATAGCCTTCAGCATACTTGTTTGTGAAAACAGAGCCCGCGGCTTCCAGCACGGCTTCGCTGACGAAGTTCTCGCTGGCGATTAACTCCAGACCATTGGCCTGGCGCGCGACTTCGTTGTCGATAGCTCCCGAAATCAAGGGATCAACTTCGGCGAGTGGTGCGTTTCTTGGATCGGTCATTCCGTTTACCTCTCAATAGCCACAGAGGAAGCATACAAGCAGGAAGGTCTCGCGGTTAGGAAGGGCGGTTTACCCCTGCCAGGATCGAGTGCCATTCAACGCGCGGGGGCAAGCCGGCCTTCCCAACCATGAGCTTTTCCTTCTTGACTCATTCTCCGTGTCTCTGTGCCTCTGTGGCTGATTCTATCCTGCGAATTTTCTCGACCCGGTCCGCATGCCGTCCGCCTTCAAAGTCCGTGGCGAACCACGCGCGCACGATTGCCGGAATCTGTCCTGGGGGCGTGGTTCGCGCGCCGATGGCTAAAACGTTGGCATCATTATGTTGCCGCGCGAGCCGAGCGGTCTCTTCTGACCAGGCAACCGCGGCACGTACGCCCGGAACTTTGTTCGCAGAGATGGCCATGCCTGTGCCGGAGCCGCACACAAGTAGTCCCTGATCGACTCGCCCTTGCGCAACTTCTTCAGCCACTTTGCGAGCATAGTCTGGATAATCGACAGACTCTTCCGAGACTGTCCCCAGGTCATCAACCTCCAACCCCAAGTCTCGAAGCAGAGGCTTCAAGCGTTCCTTTTCGGCGTAGCCCGCATGGTCGCTCGCAAGCGCGATTTTCATCAGTGAATCTCCGGTGAATTCTAAAGTAAGGCAGGCGTCGATGGTACATCACGCCACATGCGCCCGCAACGAAGTAGGACAATTTGGAGTGCGGTGACCTGTCACCGCTTTGGTCTTCGGCGGCTTGACGCTGCAGTCTTCGCTAGATTCAAGCGGAATACAGCCGCGACAGGTCGCAGCCGACCAAAGCGCTGACAGGTCAGCGCACTCCAAAAGCTCGTCCTACATTGCGTTAAGCTTTTTGCTAAGCGAGAATGGCTCGCAGTATTTCATCTCAGGAAAGTTAAGCTAAAAACCTAATGCGCTGGTCACAAAATTTCATTCCCACGCTTCGCGAAGATCCTGCCGACGCCGAAGTAGTTTCACATAAACTTTTGCTGCGTGCCGGTCTTATTCGCCAGCTCGGCGCGGGAATCTATTCCTATCTGCCAATGGCCCAGCGCGTCGCTCTAAAGGTCATGCAGATTCTGCGCGAAGAGATGAACCGCATTGGCGGGCAGGAATTTTATTTACCGGCCTTGCACCCCGCGGAGATTTGGAAGGAGTCGGGTCGTTGGGATGCAATCGGCGACGACATGTTTCGCCTCAAAGATCGCAAAGACGGTGACATGTGCCTGGGCATGACGCACGAAGAAGTTTTCACCACGATTGCGCGAAACGAACTTCGTTCTTACAAACAACTGCCGCAGGTTTGGTATCAAATCCAGGTAAAGTTTCGCGATGAGCCGCGCCCAAAGTCCGGACTGATGCGCCTGCGCACTTTCATCATGAAAGACGCTTACTCGTTTGATGTCGACAAAACCGGACTGGACAAATCCTTCGTCGATCAACGCGAGGCCTACAAACGGATATTTAGCCGTTGTGGGATTCAGTTCTCAATTGTCGAAGCATCGTCGGGGTCGATGGGCGGATCGGAATCGAATGAGTTTGTGGCAAAGACTGACGCCGGTGAAGACTTGATTGCGAACTGTGCAAACTGCGGCTATGCGGCAAATCTTGAGAAGGCAACGTCGCGTTTGGCGCCGATAAAGGATCTGGTGGGATCGGATGCGCCGGAAGAGTTTCCGACACCGGGCGTGCGCACGATCGAGGATTTGGTCAAGTTTCCAGGCGGCGCGAAAGCCGACGGGCAAATGAAATCGCTGGTTTATGTGGCCACCATTAACAACGAACCACAGCCCGTGCTTGCCTTGGTTCGTGGCGATCATCAAATCCATGAGACGAAGCTGGCCGATAGTCTAGCGGCAACCGCGGTGCGGACTGCTCATCCGGAAGAGATTCGGGAACTACTTGGCGCGGGAGCCGGAAGCCTTGGCGGAGTGGGAGCAAAGGCGCGTGCGAAGGAAGCTAATTTTGAGCTGGTGATCATCGCTGACCTAGCTCTAAAAGACCGCCGCAACATGACCACAGGCGCCAACAAAGACGACCATCACCTGCGCGGCGTTGATATCGCCCGCGACATTCGTCCCGAGAAGTGGGCAGATTTGCGTGGGGTTGCTTCCGGCGAGGGTTGTCCGCGTTGTGAGCAGGGCACGCTTGAAGTTTACAAGGCCATGGAGATCGGCCACATCTTCAAACTCGGAACGAAGTATTCCGAATCAATGGGCGCAACCGTGCTGACGGAAGATGGCAAGCCTGTGCCTATCGTTATGGGCAGCTACGGCATCGGCGTTGAGCGCATCATCACCGCGGCAATCGAGCAAAACAACGATGCGGACGGTATCATCTGGCCAAAAAGCATTGCGCCGTTTGATGTCGTCGTGACGGTAACGAACATGAAGGATGATCGGCTGCGCGAGACTGCGGAGAAACTCTACAAAGATTTGCAGCGAGCGGGGCTTGACACGTTGCTTGACGATCGCGACGAACGCGCCGGAGTGAAGTTTAAGGACGCCGATCTAATCGGCATTCCTTATCGCATCACCGTCGGCAAGAAAGTAGCGGATGGAATGGTCGAACTTTTCGAGCGCGCAACGAAAAAGAGTGAGGACGTGAAACTCAGCGAGATCGTGTCTCAGGTTCAGCACCTCGCACTCGCTGGGTTGTGAAAGAAGTCTGATATAGTTCAATGAAATGCCTTGGGCTCATATTGATCCTCGTCCTTGCCGCAGCACCAAACGCTGCTGTAGCAAA
>JBGPYG010000255.1:0-6126 GCA_041493085.1 Pyrinomonadaceae bacterium
AGCTTTATCGCCAAACACCTCGGTCTCATTGGGATTGACCGGTATCACTTTGTAGCCTCGCCGTCTCATGTACGACGCGACGCCATACGAAGGCCGTCCCTGATCGGAAGAGAGTCCGACGACCGCGATTGTCTTGCAGTCTTCCAGTATTCTTTCGATTGTCTCTCTGCTGTTGGTTTCCAACTTTTGACTTCCTGTTTGCCAGAGTATTTAGCCGCCAGGCATGCGAAGGAACTCGGGTAGTGTCCTAATTTCGGTTTTCTCTGTGTAAGCTCTGTGTTCTCTGTGTCTCTGTGGTGAGCAATCGCTAATAAAGATTCACCACGGAAACACAGAGAACACAGAGGACGCACAGAGATCGCATCCTTTGCGGTTAATCCGTTAGTGAACCGCGGCGCTGACCGCATGCAATTCCTGCAACGAACGAACCTTGATGGCACCGCCTGTCTCGCGAGCACTGATGGCCTCAACGATTGCCTGCGCTCCGGTCATCGTGGTTACGCAGGGCACGTTGTACTGCAAAGCCGCGCGACGAATTGCCTGCTCGTCGAAATGGGAAGCGCGGCCTAACGGTGTGTTGATGACCAGCGCGATCTCTCCGCGCTTGATGTGGTCGACGATGTTTGGACGTCCTTCGTTTACCTTGAAGACGCTCTCAACTTTCAAGCCGACCTCTCGCAAACGATCCGCCGTTCCCAATGTAGCCACAAGCTCAAAACCGAGCCGCGCCAACTTGCGAGCGATAATAACGGCCTGGCCCTTATCCGCATCGTTTACGCTGATAAACGCCCTGCCCGCCTGCGGCAGCGACAGCCCCGCGCCCATCATCGCCTTTCCATAGGCTTCGCCAAACGTTTCTCCCACCCCCATCACTTCACCGGTTGAATGCATCTCGGGACTAAGAATCGGATCAACTCCCGGGAACTTCGCAAACGGAAACACCGGCGACTTGATAAAGAAACGACTGACCGTCAAATTCTCGGGCAGTTCAAAATCGGCAAGAGCCTGGCCGGCCATCACCAGCGCCGCGATGCGAGCGATGGGAACGCCGGTGGCTTTGGAAACGAAAGGCACGGTGCGCGACGCACGCGGATTTACTTCGAGCACGTAAACGCGATGGTCCTTAATCGCAAACTGAATATTCATCAAGCCGCGCACTGACAACGCGGTTGCCAGCAGACGCGTGTAATGACGCATGGTCTCGATGTGTTCCGGATCAATTTTGATCGGCGGCAAAACGCAGGATGAGTCGCCCGAATGTATTCCTGCCTCTTCAATGTGCTCCTGAATCGCGGCAATAACGCAGGTCTTGTCATCCGCCAGCGCATCGACATCAAACTCCGCCGCGCGCTCCAGAAACTTATCAATCAAAACTGGCCGGTCAGGCGTGAAGCCAACCGCGGTGCGCACGTATTCATCGAGGCTCTCCTCGTCGTAAACGATGGCCATCGCGCGGCCGCCCAGCACGTAACTGGGGCGCACCAGCACCGGATAACCGATCTGTTCGGCAACCTTCTTCGCCTCTTCACCCGTCGCGGCCATTCCGTTTTCCGGTTGCGGAATGCTCAGCTCTCTGAGCAGCGCGCCAAAGCGTTTGCGATCTTCAGCGAGATCGATCGAGTCTGCCGCGGTTCCGATAATCGGCACGCCGGCCTTGTGTAGACGCATCGCCAGATTCAAGGGCGTCTGTCCGCCAAACTGCACGATGACTCCTTCCGGCTTCTCTACGTCGACGATGTTCATCACATCTTCAAAGGTCAGTGGTTCGAAGTAGAGACGATCAGACGTGTCGTAATCCGTGGAGACTGTTTCCGGATTGCAGTTGACCATAATGGTTTCAAATCCGGCATCGCGAAGCGCAAACGAGGCGTGGCAACAGCAATAGTCAAACTCGATTCCCTGGCCGATGCGATTCGGGCCAGAGCCCAGGATCATGATCTTGCGGCGATCGGTAGGCGCCGCTTCGTTTTCAGTTTCGTAGGTCGAATAAAGATAAGGCGTGAACGATTCAAACTCGGCGCCGCAAGTGTCAACGCGTTTGTAGACGGGGACAACGCCCTGGCTTTTTCGATAATCACGAACTTCGTCTTCCGATCTTCCGGTGAGATAGGCGAGCCGCCGATCCGAAAGCGCCACCTCCTTGAAAGACCGCAAGAGCTCGGGCGAAATGTCCTCGAGCTTGCGCCCCTCAATCCCCTTCTGGATTTCCATCACATCCTGAAGCTGTTCGAGGAACCATGGATCCACCCGCGAGAGACGATAAATCTCCGCGATCGGCCAATCGTGTTGCAGGGCGTAGGTGATGTAGGAAAAGCGCTGCGAATTCGGCCGGGCAAGTTTTCGTTGTAGTTCATCATCGGAAACGTCTTCAAGCCGAAGAGGCTTCACTGCTTCCAGTGACCGAAGGCCCTTGAAGAGGGCCTCTTTAAACGTCCGTCCAATCGCCATTACTTCCCCAACAGATTTCATCTGCGTCCCGAGCACATCTTCCGCTTCGCGAAACTTTTCGAAGTCCCACTTCGGAATCTTAGCAACAACGTAATCGATGGTGGGTTCAAACGAAGCGGGCGTCTTTTGTGTGATGTCGTTGGGAATTTCATCGAGCGTGTAACCAACTGCAAGCTTCGCCGCGATCTTCGCGATGGGAAAGCCGGTCGCTTTAGAAGCAAGCGCAGACGAGCGCGACACGCGCGGATTCATTTCGATCACGCGGATATCGCCGTTGTCCGGGTTCACCGCAAACTGAATATTTGAGCCGCCAGTTTCTACGCCAACCTTGCGAATGATTACAATCGCCATGTCGCGCATCCGTTGATACTCGCGATCGGTAAGCGTTTGCGCCGGGGCGACGGTGATGGAGTCGCCGGTGTGTACGCCCATCGGATCGAAGTTTTCGATTGAACAGATGATCACGACGTTGTCTGCAATGTCGCGCATCACTTCGAGCTCAAACTCTTTCCACCCGAGGATTGATTCTTCGACCAGCACCTCATGCATTGGCGACGCAGCCAAGCCGGCGCGCACGATTTCCTCAAACTCTTCCGGGTTGTAAGCGGTGCCGCCTCCGGTTCCTCCCAGGGTGAAAGACGGTCGAATGATCGCCGGGTATCCAGTGTGCGCGACAATCTCCTCGGCTTCGGTCCAGGACTTCGCGAAACCACCGCGCGGCATTTGCAGACCTGCCTCGTCCATCGCTTTCTTGAAAAGCATGCGGTCTTCGGCAACGCGGATCGCTTCCCGCTTGGCGCCAATCATTTCAACGCCACACTCTTCAAGAATTCCGGAATCATCGAGCGCGATCGCAAGATTAAGAGCAGTCTGACCACCGACCGTTGGCAGCAAAGCGTCCGGCCGTTCCTTCCGAATGATCGCGCTGACGGCTTCTACGGTCAGCGGCTCGATGTAAGTAACGTCGGCGGTCTCGGGGTCAGTCATGATCGTAGCGGGGTTCGAATTTACCAGCACGACCTTGTAGCCTTCCTGACGCAGGGCCTTGCACGCTTGTGTGCCGGAGTAGTCAAACTCGCACGCTTGTCCAATAACAATTGGGCCCGATCCGATGATTAAGATTTTGTGGATATCAGTGCGTTTGGGCATTTAGCTGGGAGCGCAGGCATCTCGCCCGCGATGAGCGCCATCAGGCGCGAACAAACTGCAACCGGAGTCAAAACATTATACATACCAACTTCGGTGGACGGAATCTGAGTCAAAACTCGCCCGCCACTTGTCCTAATGTTGATTTGGGAATGTCGCAGAAGAGTTGAACGCTAGCCTGTCGTCGAGTCAAACCGTCGCTGGTCGAGGCGCTTGCGGTAGTCTTCTCCTTCGATCATCACTTTCTTGCACATCTCATACAGACGACTGCGCAAGGGTGTGCCGATACGCTCTTCGAGTGTGGTCAGCTCATGGATCCGTTCTGAAGCAAAGGTTCTGCTCTTGCGTTTCGTGTCCGGAGAGTCAGAAGAGTCCTCCGTGGCGCCGCGGGCCTCATCCAGATAATTCGTCGTGAAGATCGTAAGCTTCTTGTTGTTGTAACGCGTGTTGATAATCTGATACATCGTGTCGCGCACCCAGTTGGTGGGAACGGTAGCGCCTAGTTCGTCGAGGACCAGCACTTCAGCTTGATAAACTGGAGCGAGCACACGCATTTCAGAGGTTTGGGAAATTGGGTTGTAAGAATCCTGAATCGCTTTGAGCAGCGAGCCTGACTCGTAGAAAAGACAGGTGACGCCCTTCTTCTCGATGAGGTCCTTCAACACGGCGATAGCCAAATGAGTTTTCCCTACGCCGACCGTGCCCATGAAGAGCAGCCCCGCTTCAACCGCGGGGTACTCATCAACCAACTTGGACGCAAAACTATGCGCGAAGAATTGTGAATCGTTTTTTGGGTAGTAATTGTGGAAAGAGCATTGGCGAAAACGCGGTGGGATGCGCGCCGCGTCGAGGAATCTTGCTGCGCTGTTTGACCGCCGGCAGTCGCAGATTACGGCTCGCTTGACACCTCCCTCGCCGGGCTCGAGTCGCGTACCGGTGCCAAAGCAGAATCGGCAAACCGTCTCTGCCAGTCTCGTCCCTTCATCACGTTTTGCCGGCGACTCCGAGGCCCCTGAGACATCGTGAAGCCTATTCACGATTCGTATGACCTTGTTGTCTGTGTTATCGGATGACATTCAGGACCGCGAGTGGTAACGGACGGATTGGATCATTCGTTCATTGAGTCGAAGCGGATTATAGCATCGCCGGAAGCGAGTGCAATGAATCGCACGGATTGAGAGCGTTAATTCGAGTGCAGTCGACTGCGCACTTACGAGACCGGCCACGGTTTTCGCGCTTGACGCTGGTTTCGCGTCGTCTGTTCGCCAAACTATCGTGATATTTCGCTCGTATCTTTTCGTAGCATAGTTTCAAATTTAGCGAGGGTGGATTATTGTTATATGACCGGAGGCTTTATCGAAACCGAAATGCCATTGTTATATTCATTGCTGAGCAAACTCGGACTCAGCAAAGTAAAGGCCGAGCGCCATCCAATTAGGGTTTTTCTCCTGGACGACGACAAGAGAAGACATCGATGGTTTTCGGCGCGTTTTAAAGGCGATTTTGTTGATGTGGCTGATAACGTAAAGCAGGCACAGGAACTCCTGAGTGCAAATTCTTACGACGCCATCTTTTTGGACCACGATCTTCATCCCGAACACTACAACACTGACAGCCGCGACGACACGCGCACGGGCTACGCTATTGCCTCGTGGCTTGCTGCTCATCCCGAACTTCAGGCAGCTTCAACTATTCTCGTCCACACCAGAAACGCCGACGGGGCGATACGAATGGTCGAAGAACTGCGCCGAGCCGGCCGAACCGCTGAATATGTTCCCTTTCCCATGCTCGAAGAGCGAATTAAGCACTACTGGCGACACTGAAAAATCAGGGGAAATGGGTAACGGGGAAAGGGTAAAGGGAGACTGGGGAATGTCAACGCATTTCCCCCTTCCCCGTTACCCTTTTGCCCTATTGTTTTTGGTGGCCAGGGACGGGATCGAACCGCCGACGCCGGCCTTTTCAGGGCCGCGCTCTACCAACTGAGCTACCTGGCCGTTGGGTAAGAAAGACCGCGTAGTATAGGGAGTTAGCAAAAGAACGTCAACTTAGTTAGCGGAAGCGTGGTTTGTCAGATTAGTCACAAAATTTCGTTGACTGATTGTCGGGGAGGTGTATAATCCCAGTCGTTGAGGATGGGGTTGGCGCCCAAACGTCAGTCCAGTTGAAAGACGACATCCGATTCAAAATTGAAAGTGCCCGCCAGTGCCAGTTCGGCCGCCGATCGCGCCCCCCGCAGTCGCTACCTTCGAGCTGGCACAGCTTTTTTCAGGCTCCCTTTTCATTACAATCCCTTAGCCATCTACCGGTGATTTTCCGCAATTTAGCCGTCTACTCCAGAGCGCTGAATCAACTCCGCGGCCTCTCGGTTCGCATTCTGCACGACTGAGTTTTCGTCCAGGGTAAGCAACTCCCGGTCTCTCATCACTACCTGCCCATCAATCACAACGCTCTGAACGTCAGACGTCTGGGCGGCGTAAACCAGGGCCGATATGGGGTCACTTGAGTATGGAGTTGAATGAAGAGCGTTTA
>JBGPYG010000434.1:0-2343 GCA_041493085.1 Pyrinomonadaceae bacterium
CGCAGGAGGGCTTATGGCGACATCAATTGACGAAGCAAAATTGAAAGATATGCTCAAGGCCGCCGTGGGGGAGGCGCTTCACGAACATCGAGACTTGGTTAAAGATATCGTCGAAGAGGCCATGGAAGATATTGCTCTCACGCGCGCTATAGATGAAGGACTTCGCAGTGAGCCCGTTCCACGCGAAGAAGTGCTCGCGATTCTGGAAGGCGGCCGGTGAAAACGGAGTATCGAGAAAGCTTCGCTAAAGACTTGAAGGCGATCAAAGACAAGGGTTTGCTGAAACGAGTTAAAGAAGCCATCGAAGCTATCGCAAACGCTGATTCCCTTTCCGGCCTGACAAATCTGAAGAAGCTAAAAGGTAGTAAGAATTATCTCCGGCAAAGGATTGTGAGACTACCGTCTCGGACTTGCTCTCGCAGACGATACAGTCATTCTTGTTCGGTTCCTAAACCGCAAGGACATCTACAAATATTTTCCCTAGACTTTCAGTTCGCGCTGTCCCTTTTCTAATTGACGCTAGATGTGGCGCTCAGCTTAGCTTAACTGAACAGCCGCGCGCCGTTGCAACTCCCCGATGATCAAGAAGCTCTTTGCACATGCAAATCGTGGCATCTTGCTTGATGTGATCGTGTTTCTCGTCAACGTCGTCCTGATGACGATCCTGTCGCGGCAGCTCGCCACTCTTTTCCACGAGGCTAATAGTGCAGACAGTCTGGCGCGAGTCGCAGTTGTGGTCTTCTGCATTGGCCTCGCGTTTCTGCAACCCGCCGCCGCACTCCTGAAACGTCGCCGTGCGCACCTGCGAAAGCCCGACCTTCATCAGGTTCCCGCTGGTTGTTTGATCCTTCCTGCCTATTTCCTTTCGCAGCTTGTCTTCTTGATCGGAGCCGGCGGACAAATAGTGGATCTCGTCTTTGGCAAAAACTCCGACGCGAACTCTTCTTACTTTGGACTACCGCCCGCAGTGTTCACTCTCCTCTTCCTCGGCATTCCCGGTCTCGCGATCGCCAACACTTTTATCCTGTGGTTCTACTTCCTGCGGCCAAAGCACAAGCCTCTTTCCGGGTGGCTCGAGTCGCCTCAGTCTGAAATGACGGCTGACATACTCCTCTTCCTCAACATGATCGGCTACCAGGCATTCTGGGGATTATTGATGGCAGATTTGCCTCACGACTATCCCACCTTCAGTGGCCGACTCTCCATGTTCGCGTTCGCTGCACTGTTGATTTACATTCCGCCGCGGATCTTCTACCTGGCCGAGGATGGCAAGCGCCCGGTGGTGTGGCTAACAATGCTATTAGCGAATTCACCTGTACTCCTGCGCATCCTTTTTGTGAAGGGTTAGTGCCAGGCGGAGAGTTGCCGCGTTTCTGAGTCAGCAACCAGGCTTGCGCCGCAAGAGAAATACAGAACCGGGAGCAGTAGCGACCGGGTCCAGGTTAGTAGGAACCAAGCTCGCATTAAACACAGCCGCGTCCGTCACAATTCCACTCGGCTCTATTGTTGCCAGACCCGGTCGCTTCCGCTCCCCGTTCCGTATTTGTGTCTCGGAGCGTTAACGGTCAAGGGCTACGCGTGAGTGTTTTGTCACACGCCTCGCCGTATACTTCTTCACGGTTTACAAGTTTCAGAAACGCTCGGAGTTAATTCCTTGACCGATCCAATGCCTGCCATCTTCTTCGGACACGGCAATCCGATGAATGCCGTGTTGAAGAATGCCTACACTGACGGCTGGGCTGCTATCGGCAGTTCTATTCCGCGACCGCGAGCTGTCCTCTGCGTTTCTGCGCACTGGTATCTTCCCGGGACTGCGGTTACCGCCATGCCCTCCCCGCGAACGATTCATGATTTTGGCGGCTTCCCGCGAGAGCTTTATCAGGTTGAGTATCCCGCGCCTGGCAGTCCTGAACTCGCGCGGGCCGTGCGAGACTTACTGGCGCCGCTTACGAATTCGGGCGAAGCCGCTATCGCAGTTGAACTGGATCAGAGTTGGGGACTTGATCACGGCACTTGGTCAGTGCTCTGTCACGTTTTCCCGCAGGCGGATATTCCGGTCGTGCAACTCAGCATCGACGAGACGCGCCCGCCGGAGTTTCATTATCAAGTGGGGAAACTGCTCCAGCCGTTGCGCGACCAAGGCGTGCTCATAATCGGCAGCGGCAACATCATTCACAACCTCCACACCTACGCTTGGGGCAAACATGAGGCGGAACCATTCGATTGCGCGGTGCGATTTGAAAAACTTGCACGCGAATTCCTGATGACGAGCAACGATGCGCCACTCGTCCATTACGAGTCGCTGGGGCGCGACGCGTTGCTCGCCGCCCCCACACCTGATCA